>NZ_BAAGXY010000003.1:0-112396 GCF_054779595.1 Angustibacter peucedani | reverse complement strand
GCCGTCCCGCCGGGTCGCGTGCCGGGCGGGAGCACGCCCGCGCCGGGCGGGGCGTCGGGGGCGCGGTTGCCGGAGACCCGCGGCGCCGGGCGGGCCGCACCGCCGTCGCCGACGGGGAGGGCGCGCGTCCGGTCGTCGAAGGGGCGCTCGTCGCTCATGCCGACAGCGTAGGTGCTGCCCCCTCGTCGACCACCGCGACGGACGCCACGGGCACGGGCTCTCCACCCGGCGTCCCCGGGTCCTGCACCGGCGGCGTGCGGCGCAGCGGCAGCACGCGCAGCGCGAGAGCGGCCGTCACGACGAGGCACGCGGCACCCGACGCGACGAACGTGGTCGGCGGGCCGAGCAGCGACCCGACCGCGCCGCCGAGCGCGAGCGCCGCCACCGAGAAGCCGCGCGACAGGCCCTGCAGCGCCGCGGAGACCCGGCCCCGGTAGGCGTCGGGAACCCGGGTGAAGACCAGCGCACCGGTGGAGGTGTTGAGCGCGCCGTTGGCGACGCCGAGCAACGCGTACACGCCGACCAGCACCGCGACGGACGGCGCCAGGCCCGCCGCGAGCACCGCCGCCGCCTGGACCGCCGCGGTGACGACCACCACGACGGTGCGACGCGGCGACCCGTCGACCCGGCCGGCGAGCACCGAGCCGACGACGATGCCCGCCGTGGCCGCCATGCCGACCAGGCCGTACTGCAGCGACGTGCCGTGCAGCGTGTCGCGCACCAGGAAGACCTCGACGACGTTGGTCGCCTCGCCGACGACGATGTAGGCCATCAGCGTCATGAAGACCGGCCACAGCAGGACGTCGGCCTTCACGACCCGCAGCCCGTCCAGCAGGTGGGGGCGGACGTCGTCCGTGCGCGTCGCGACGTCGTGCCGTCCCGCGCGGCGCGTGCGGACGGCGAACCCGGCCACCACCAGCAGGGCGAAGCTCGTGGCGTCGGCCAGCAGGGGCAGCCGCTGGCCGCCGAGGCCGCTGAGCAGCCCGCCGAGCGGGGCACCCGCCACGGCGGCCAGGGTGCTGAGCGCCTGGGTGGCGCCGATCGCGCGGCCGACCTCGGCCTCGCCGACGATGCGCGGCACCAGGGCCTGCCAGGTCGGGTTGGCGACGGCCTGCCCGGCCTGCAGCGCCACGACGAGCGCGTAGACCAGCCACAGCGGGCCGGCGAAGGCCAGCGCCACGCAGACCAGGGCCTGCACGGCCGCCGACGACACGACGAGCACGCGCGAGTCGACCCGGTCGGCCAGCCGCCCGGCCCACGGCGCGAGCAGGAACGTCGGCAGCGCGGCGGCCACGAGCAGCGTCGTGATGCCGCGAGCGCCCCCGCCGAGGTCGTGCACGTGCAGCAGCAGGGCGATCAGCGCGATCTCGTCGCCGAGGACGCTGAGCGCTCGTCCGGGACCGGCGATGCGCAGGTCGCGGTGCCGCCACACCGAGGTGCGGAGCGAGTTCTGAAATATGTGCTTCACAAATCGTGAAGGTACTCTTTCAGATCTGTCGCCGCAACCCCTACGCTGGTGTCGTGCCCACCCGCCGCCCGCTGCCGCACCCGGACGACGACCACCTGGTCCTCACCGACCCCCACGCCCTGCGCGCGCTGGCCCACCCGGCGCGCGCCGCCGTGGTCGACGAGCTCTACCAGGGCAAGGTGCGCACCTCGAGCCAGCTGGCCGAGCTCACCGGGCTGACGCCCAGCGCGATGAGCTACCACCTGCGGGCGCTCGAGAAGTGGGGCATCGTCGCGCGGGCCGACTCGGTCGACGGCCGCGAGCGTCCGTGGAAGGCCGCCGCGCGCGGCTTCTCGTGGGCCGGGCGCGACCGCGGCAGCTCGGCGTCCGACGTCGTGATGGACCTCTACCTCGACCGGCTCGGTCGCGACCTCGCGGCCTGGCGCCGCGCCGAGCCCGACGAGGGCGACGCGTGGCACGACGTCTCGACCGTGCACCGCGGGTTCCCGTTCCTCACCGCCGATGAGCTGCGCGAGCTCAACGAGGGCGTCTACGACCTGGTTAAGCGGCTGGTCGGACGGCGCGACGAGTCCGACCACCCGGACGACGCCCGCCGCGTCGCGTTCTTCTTCGCCTCGGCCCCCCTGGTCGACGACGCCCCGGACCCCTCCGCGTGAGCGAGTGGCTCAGCCAGCTGCTGCACCCCGACCTGGCGCACCTCACGGCAGGCGGGATCTACACCGTGCTGTTCGTGCTGGTGTTCGTCGAGTCCGGGCTGCTGGTGGGCTTCTTCCTGCCCGGCGACACCGTGCTGTTCACGGCTGGACTGCTCGCGGCCCGGCCGTCGTCCACTCTGTCGCTGCCCCTGCTGGCGGGCGGCGTCGCGGTGGCCGCGGTGGCCGGCGACGCGGTCGGCTACTGGTGCGGACGTCGGCTCGGCCGGCCCTGGGTTGAGCGGCGGGCCGCGCGGATGGCGGCGCACCTGCCACGCGCCGAGGAGTTCTTCGAGCGGTGGGGCTGGGGCGCGGTCGTCGTCGCGCGGTTCGTCCCGTGGCTGCGCACCTTCACGCCGATCGTCGCCGGCACCGCTGCCATGCCGTACCCGCGGTTCTTGTCGGCGAACGTCGTGGGCGCGCTGGGCTGGGGCACCGGGCTGGTGCTCGTCGGCTACGTGGCGTACTCGGTGCCGTGGGTGCGGTACGCGGCGTACGCGGTGGCCGGGGTGTCGGTGCTGGCGACGTTGGTCGGGCCGGTGGTCGCGCGGGTGCGCTCCCGCCGCCGCTCGCGCTCCTGAGCCTGCGGCGCCTCCACCGACGGTGCTCTCCAACGGTTGCGAGTGCTTGTCACGGGTTGCAGCCCTTGGAGAGCAGGGCTACCCCTGCACTACGTGATCAACTGCTGGGCGGGGTGTCCTGGGGGGCCGGCGGGGCCTGGGGCGCGGGGGGTGCCGGCGGAGCCGGAGCCGCCGGAGCGGCCGGGGCGGCGGGCGGCGGCGGGGTGGCGGCCGACGTCCCGAACGAGACGGACGGCGCCTCGCGGACGGCGGGGTCGTCGGCCTCGAAGTACTCGGCCGTCTTGATGCCGAACATGCCGGCGACGACGTTGGACGGCACCGTCTCGACCTTGGTGTTCAGCGCTCGCACGTTGGCGTTGTAGAAGCGACGGGCGGCGGCGACGCGGTCCTCGGTGTCGGTGAGGTCGCGCTGCAGCTGCAGGAAGTTCTGGTTCGCCTTGAGGTCGGGGTAGGCCTCGGCCACGGCGAAGAGCCGGCCCAGCGCGGCGGTCAGCACGTTCTCCTGCTGCGCCTGCTCGGCGGGCGAGGCGCCCGGCGAGGCGGCGGCGGCGCGGGCGTTGGTGACCGCCTGCAGCGTCTCGCGCTCGTGGGCCGCGTAGCCCTTGACCGTCTCGACCAGGTTGGGGATCAGGTCGTGCCGGCGGTGCAGCTCGACGTCGATCTGGCGCCACGACTCCTGCACGACGTTGCGCAGCTTGACCAGGCCGTTGTAGAGCCCGACCCCGACCAGCAGGAGCAGGACGACGACCACGACGAGCACGAGGACAGCGACGATGCCACCGGACATGAGATCCCCTTCCGAGGGTGCAGCGTGGATGCTACCGGTCGTCCGACGAGCGAGCGGCCCCCTCGGTTCCGCCGCAGCCGGCTGCAGTTGATCACGTCATGCAGGTGTAGGCACGCTTTCCCAGGGCTGCAGCCCTTGGAAAGCACACGCAACCCTCGACAAGCTCGCCGACGAGGGCGCCCCCGCCCCTTCCCCGCCGGCGCGCCGCGTGCCACGGTGGGCCATGGCCGAACCGCCGCCCCCGAGCTCGAGCCCGCTGCGCGACCTGGCCGAGGCCGCCGCCCGCGAGCTGTCGTCCGCCGCCGGGAAGCTCGAGCAGATCTACCGCGACGCGTTCGTCGACACGGCCTCGAGCACCGTGCACGGCGTGCGGCGCGGCACCGTCGTCGAGGCGGTCGACCCGTTGCTGCGCGGCCGAGTCCTGGTGCTCGTGCCGACGGTGTCGACCAACCCGACGTGGGCCGAACGACCGCTCGCACCCGACGGCTCGCTCCCGGCCGCGCTCGCACCGGGCGCCGGGGTCTGGGTCGCGTTCGAGGACGGCGACCCCGCGCTGCCCGTCGTCCTCGGTGGGACGGCGGGCTGACGGGTCACATCTGCGGGAACCCCTTGAACGACGCTCGCAGGGTGGTGCGCAGCAGTCTCCCCTTCTGCCGCAACCTCTCTCGCGCCTCCGGGTCGAGCTCGGCCTCGGCGTCGGGGGCGGCGGCCACGGCGTCCTCGATGGCCTGCTGGAAGGCGAAGTACGCGTCGCGCGAGGTGTCGGACAGGAACATCCCGCCCTCGCTGAAGTACCAGTGCCGCAACGCGATCGAGAGCGCCGTCATCGAGGCGTAGGTCTGCCGTTCGGTCGCGCTGAACCCGTAGCGGGCCAACGGTTCCGACAGCGCCCAGAGCTTCTTGAACGCGGCCAGCCGCTGGCTGCGCAGCTCGACCTCGAGCTCGCGCCGCTGCTGCCAGCGCGCCGACCGGTAGCCGAGCAGGCCGGTCACGACCGCGACGACGACCCCGGTGCCGGCCGTGACCAGCGTGGCCACGAGCGCGTCGGACATGGCGGCTCCTGTCAGAGGTCGAGCTCGGCCTTCCCGTAGGCGAACCGGTACTCCAGGCCCGCCTCGCGGACCTTCTCGGCCGCGCCGGTGTCGCGGTCGACGATGACGGCCACGGCGACGACGTCCGCGCCGGCCGCGCGCAGCGCCTCGACGGCGGTGAGCGCCGAGCCACCGGTGGTGGAGGTGTCCTCGACGGCCAGCACCCGACGTCCGGCGACGTCCGGCCCCTCGATCTGGCGCTGCAGGCCGTGCGCCTTGCCCTCCTTGCGCACCACGAACGCGTCGAGCTCGCGCCCGCGCGCGGCCGCGGCGTGCAGCATGGCCGTGCCGACCGGGTCGGCGCCCATGGTCAGGCCGCCGACGGCGTCGAAGTCGAGGTCGTCGACGAGGTCGAGCATGACCTGGCCGACCAGCGGCGCCGCGGCGCCGTCGAGGGTGATGCGGCGCAGGTCGACGTAGTAGTCGGCCTCCTTGCCGCTCGAGAGCGTGACCTTGCCGCGCACGACCGCGGACTCGGTGATGTGGTCGAGCAGGGCGGCGCGGACGTCGGTCACGACGCCGAGGTTAGCGGACCGCGCGCGGGCTCCGTCAGACCTGGGTGCGGCGGCGGTGGACCGCCCCGGAGGCCTTGCGCACCAACGACCGCGGCGCGTGCCGCGACAGCGCCACGACCGTCTTGAACCGCTTGCTCGGCACGCTGACGACCTTGCCCCGGGCGAGGTCGGCGAGCGCGTCGCGCACGACGTCGTCGGCGTCCAGCCACCCGGCGTCCGGCAGGGCCGACATGTTGATCCGGCCGCGCGCGTGGAACTCCGTGCGCACGAAACCGGGGCACAGCGCCATGACGTGCACGCCGTGCGGCGCGAGCTCGACCGCCACCGCCTCGCTGAACGCCGTCGACCACGCCTTGGCCGCCGAGTACGTGCCCATCGTCGCGAAGCCGGCCACCGACGAGACGTTGACGACCGACCCGGAGCCGCGCTCGCGCATCGGGCCGGCGGCGGCGTGCGTCAGCACGAGCACCGCGCGGCAGTGGATGTCGACGAGCCGCTCCTGGTCGGACACCTCGCTGGCCAGGAACCCGCGGCCGAGCCCGAAGCCCGCGTTGTTGACCAGCAGCTCGACCGGGCGGGAGCGGTCGGCCAGGCGGTCGGCGACGCGCTGCAGCTGGTCGCGCTCGACCAGGTCGGCCGAGATCGTCTCGACCTCGCGGCCGTAGGCGGTGCGCAGCTCGTCGGCGACCTGCGCCAGCCGTTCGGCGCCCCGGGCGACCAGCACCAGGTCGTGGCCGTCGGCCGCCAGGTGACGCGCGAACGACAGCCCCAGCCCGGACGTCGCGCCGGTGACGAGTGCGGTGCTCATGGACGCCGACCCTAGCCGCCGGCCACCCGGGGGCGGACGGCCCTGTCGGCAGCGGCGGGTAGGTTCGGCCCGTGCGCATCGCGACCTGGAACGTCAACTCCGCCCGTGCCCGGCTCGACCGCGTGCTCGCCTGGGTCGAGCGCAGCGACGTCGACGTCGTCGCGCTGCAGGAGACCAAGTGCAAGGACGACCAGTTCCCCACCGACCGGTTCGAGGCGCTCGGCTACGAGGTGGCCCACCACGGCCTGTCGCAGTGGAACGGCGTGGCCGTGCTCTCGCGCGTCGGCCTGGCGGACGTCGAGGTGGGCTTTCCCGGCCAGCCGGGCTGGGGCGAGCCCCTGGCCGCCGAGGCGCGGGCGCTCGGCGCGACGTGCGGCGGGGTGCGGGTGTGGAGCCTGTACGTCCCGAACGGCCGCCAGCTCGGCGACCCGCACCTGGACTACAAGATCGACTGGCTGGGGCGGCTGCGCGACGCCGGTGCCGGCTGGCTCGAGGAGGACCCGCAGGCGCAGGTGGCCCTGGTGGGCGACTGGAACGTCGCCCCGCAGGACGACGATGTGTGGGACATGGCGGTCTTCCAGCACTCCACGCACGTCTCGCCGCCCGAGCGCGCGGCCTTCCAGGCCGTCGTCGACGCGGGGTTCGCGGACGTCGTCCGGCCCTACACCGAGGGCCAGTTCACCTACTGGGACTACACGCAGCTGCGCTTCCCCAAGAAGCAGGGCATGCGGATCGACTTCGTGCTCGCCTCCCCTGCGCTGGCCGCGCGCGTGTCTGGCGCGATGATCGACCGCGAGGAGCGCAAGGGCAAGGGCGCCAGCGACCACGCCCCGGTGGTCGTCGACCTCAGCTGACGTCGGGCGCGTGCTGCGCAGGCTGCTGGGCCGCCTCGGCCTCCGTGCGCAGGATGCAGAACTCGTTGCCCTCGGGGTCCGCGAGCACCATCCACCCACTGCCCGGACCCCACGTGCCGCGGGTGTCGAGCACCTCGGTGGCCCCGTGCTCGAGCAGCCGGGCCAGCTCCTCGTCGCGCGTGCCCTCGCGCGGTCGCAGGTCGAGGTGCACGCGGTTCTTGACCTGCTTGACGTCGGGCACCTCGATGAACAGCAGCCGGTGGCCGGTCTCGGGGTCGCGGATCATGCACTCCTCGTGCCCCGGCAGGTTGGGGTCGCCGTCGATGTCGACGTAGCCGAGCACCGGCTTCCACCACTCGGAGAGCTCGTAGGCGTTCGCGCAGTCGATCGTGGTGTGCGAGACGAAGGAGGTCATGGGGCCAGTCCACCGCGCGCGGGCGGCCGGGGTCCACCGAGTTTGGGGCCGCGGGACGAGGCCTCAGCCGGACGACGGCGCGAGCAGCCCGGGCCACAGGGCCTCGAGCACGACCTGCGCAGCGCGGTCGGCGCTGAGCGGCTCGTCCAGGCCGGAACGCCAGACGGCGACCCGCTCGCACGCACCCGTGACCATCTCGGCCCGCAGCTGCAGCTCGAGCGCCCCCACGCCCCGGGCGCCCGGCATGCTCGCGAGCAGCGCCTGGGTGTAGTCGCTCTGCTGGCGGCGGATCTCCTCGATCTCGCCGGCGCCGGGACCCGTGGTGAGCATCGCCTCGCTCTGCAGCACCGACCAGGCGGCGGCGTGGTCGTCGACGAACCCGAAGAACGCCCGCACCGCTCGCAACATCACCTCGCGCGGCTCGCCGCCCGCCTGCACCGCCGCGACCGTGGCGTCGTGCAGCTGCTGCCGGGCCCGGCCGAGGCACGCCCGCAGCAGGCCGTCCTTGCTGCCGAAGTACTCGTAGAGCATCGGCTTGGTCACGCCGACCCTTGCCGCGATCTCGTCCATGGACGTCGCCTGGTACCCGCGCTCGGCGAAGACCTCCTCGGCGGCCTCGAGCATCTGCCGCTCGCGCTCGGCCCTCGGGACCCGGGTGCGGGGACGGGTGGGGGTCTTCACAGCGACACCCTACCTCGGGTAACTTACTGCGGGTAAGTTCTTCCCCCGCCCCAGGAGCCCGCGTGACCACCACCCGTCCGGACGTCGTCCCGCCCCACCGGCTGACCGTGCTCGCGCCGGACGGCGCCCGGCTGGCCACCTGGGTGAGCGAGCCGCCGCCGTCCGCCCCGGGCAGCGCGCCGTCGGCTCCTCCGGTGACCGTGGTGCTCGCCCACGGCTGGACGCTGACCCACGACGCGTGGGCCAGCGTGCTGCCGCTGGTGCAGGCCCAGACCGCGGTGCGCCTGGTGACGTACGACCAGCGGGGGCACGGCAGCTCGTCGTCCGGACGTCGGCACCGCCCGAGCGTCCGCGCGCTGGGCGACGACCTGGCGGCCGTCGTCGAGGCCGTCGCCCCGACCGGGCCGCTCGTCCTGGGCGGCCACTCGATGGGCGGCATGACGGTCATGGCGTTCGCGGGCACGCACGCCGCCGCCGTGCGCGAGCGGGTGCGCGGCGTCCTGCTGGTCAGCACCTCGGCCGGCGAGCTGAACCGCGGCCGACCGCGCGGAGAGACCCTGATGATGCGCGCGATCTCGCGCGTCCCCGGGCTGCGCGCCGGGCGCGCCATCACGTCGTCCGGGCAGCGGGCGCTGCTGTTCGGGCTGGACGCCAACCCCGCCGACGTCGACGCGACGCGCACGATGGTGCGCGGCACGCGGCTGCGCACCATCGGCGGCTACTACGCCGCGCTGGGCCGTCACGACGAGGCCGAGGCGCTCGCCCACCTCGCCGACGTGCCGACCCGGGTGGTCGTCGGGTCGCTCGACCGGCTCACCCCGGTGGAGCACGCCCGGCGGCTCGCCGAGCTCGTCCCGCACGCCCGGCTGGACGTGCGCCCGGGCAAGGGGCACATGCTGGGGTTCGAAGCACCCCAGGTGGTCGCCGACCACCTGGTCGCCCTCGTCGAGGAGGCAGCATGACCGCGACCGCTCCCGAGGCCGTCCACGAGGCGGTCGTCGTCGGCACCGGCTTCGGCGGGCTGGCCGCCGCGATCGAGCTCGCCCGCCAGGGCGTCCGCGACGTCGTGCTGCTCGAGAAGGCCGACGACCTCGGCGGCACCTGGCGCGACAACCGCTACCCGGGCTGCGCCTGCGACGTGCCGTCGCACCTGTACTCCTTCTCGTTCGCGCCGTCGGCCCGCTGGTCTCGGGCCTTCGCGCAGCAGCCCGAGATCTGGGACTACCTGCGCCGGGTGGCCGACGAGT
This sequence comes from Angustibacter peucedani, assembly GCF_054779595.1. Taxonomy (NCBI): domain Bacteria; kingdom Bacillati; phylum Actinomycetota; class Actinomycetes; order Kineosporiales; family Kineosporiaceae; genus Angustibacter; species Angustibacter peucedani. The sequence goes on along the minus strand of NZ_BAAGXY010000003.1, from coordinate 103,257 downwards.
TCGGTGTGGCGCAACGGATCCGGTACAGCGAGGAGCTCGTCGATGCGACCTACGACGACGGCACCTGGTCGCTCGCGACCGCGCGCGGCACGCGGCTGCGCGCGCGCTCGCTGGTGCTCGCCACCGGCGCGCTGAGCGAGCCGTCGATCCCGGACGTCGAGGGGCTGGACTCGTTCTCCGGCACCGTGTTCCACACCGCGCAGTGGCCGGACGACGACGCCGCCGCGATCGACGGACGGCAGGTCGTGGTGATGGGCACCGGCGCCAGCGCGGTGCAGGCCGTGCCGCAGCTCGCACCCCGCGCCGAGCACCTGACGGTGCTGCAGCGCACGCCGTCCTGGATCATCCCCAAGGGCGACCGCGAGATCGGCCGGCGCGAGCAGGACTGGCTCGAGCGCGTGCCGCTCCTCAACCGGCTCGTGCGCGCGGGCGTCTACTGGCGCAACGAGTCTCGGGTGCTGGCGTTCACGTCCAAGCCCGGGATGATGAAGGCGCTCGAGGCGTTCAGCCGCTGGCACGTCCGCCGCCAGGTCACCGACCCGGCGACCCGCAAGGCCCTCACGCCGACGTACCGCATGGGCTGCAAGCGGATCCTCATCTCCAACGACTACCTGCCGACGTTCAACCGTCCGGACGTCACCCTCGTGACCGACCCGGTCGTGCGGGTCGAGCCGGACGCCGTCGTGACGGCCGACGGACGACGGCACCGCGCCGACACCATCGTCATGAGCACCGGCTTCAAGGTGACCGACCCCTACGAGCGCCTCACGGTGCGCGGGCTCGGCGGCCGCACGCTGCGCGAGGCGTGGGCCGAGGGCATGAAGGCGCACCTCGGCGTGACGGTCGCCGGCTTCCCGAACCTGTTCTTCGTCGTCGGCCCGAACTCCGGGCTCGGCCACAACTCGATGGTCTTCATGATCGAGGCGCAGAGCCGCTACCTGGCGCAGTGCGTCGCGCTGCGCGACGAGGCAGGCGCCCGGTCGGTGCAGGTGCCCCAGCACGTGCAGGACGCCTTCAACGCCGAGCTCGAGGAGCGCAGCCGCCACACGGTGTGGGCCAGCGGCTGCCGCAGCTGGTACCTCGACAAGTTCGGCAACAACCGCACGCTGTGGCCGTCGTCCACGGTCGACTTCTGGCGGCGCACCCGGCGCGTCGACCCGGCGCACGTGGCGCTCGACGCCGACGCGCTCGCGACGCCAGCCGGCTCCGAGCGGGTGCCGGCGTGAAGCGGCAGGTCGCGCTCGTCACGGGCGGCGCCTCGGGGATCGGGCGCTCGATCGTGGCCGCGCTGTCGCGGCGCGGTCATGTCGTCGTCGTGGCCGACGTCGACGAGGGGGCCGCGAAGGACGCCGCAGCCGAGCTCGGGGCGGCTGCGGCGTCCGCCGGCGGCGTGGTCGAGGCCGTGCACCTCGACGTCACCGACCGGGCGGCGTTCGCGGCGGTGGCGCAGCAGGTGGCGCGCGACCACGGCTCGCTCGACCTGCTGTTCAACAACGCCGGCATCGGGGTGGGCGGGCTGGTCGACGAGCTCGGCGACGAGCACTGGGACCGCACGCTGGCCGTCAACCTGCACGGGGTCGTGCACGGCGTCCAGGCCGTCACGCCGATCATGACGGCGCAGGGGTCGGGCCACATCGTCAACACGGCCTCGATGGCCGGGCTCATGACCGTGCCGATGATGCTGCCGTACACGACGACCAAGCACGCGGTGGTCGCCCTGAGCCGCGCGCTGCGGGCCGAGCTCAAGCCGGTGGGCGTGAAGGTCACGGCGGTGTGCCCGGCGTTCATCTCGACGCCGCTGCTCGACAACCTCAACCCCGGCATGGCGCCCACGGACGCCACGACCGGCGTGCGCCAGATGGCCTCGCACCTGCAGCCCCGCGGGCTGCCCGGCCCGGACGAGCTGGCGGAGCACGTGCTGCGCGGCATCGCGGCGAACAAGGCGCTGGTGGTGTTCCCGCGCTACCAGTGGCTCGTCGTCCTGGCGCAGCGCTGGGCGCCGTCGCTGGTGCACGCGGTCATCGACCGCGAGGTCGTCGCCTACCGCGCCACGCGCCGCACCCCCTGACGTTTCCGCCACCAGAGCCGCTTTGCGCCATCAGGTGGCGGCTCCGGTGGCGCAAAGCGGTCTGGGTGGCGGAAGGGGTCAGGCGCGGGTGACGGTGAGGCCGTCGGCGTCAGGGGCGTCCGGGCGGTCGACCCGCACGGTGTCGCCGTCGCGCACCTCGCCGCCGAGCAGCGCCCGGGCGAGCCGGTCGCCGATCTCCTTGGCCACCAGGCGTCGCAGCGGTCGCGCCCCGTACGCCGGGTCGTACCCGGTGAGCGCCAACCACTCCCGCGCTGCGGGCGAGACGTCGAGCGTGAGCCGACGCTCGGCCAGCCGGGCGCCCAGCCGCGCGACCTGCAGGTCGACGATGTGCGTCAGCTCGTCGATCGACAGGGCGTCGAAGACCACGACGTCGTCGAGCCGGTTGAGGAACTCGGGCTTGAACGCCGCCTGCACCGCACCCATCACCGCGTCGTGCTTGGCCCGGTCGTCGAGGTTCGGGTCGACCAGGTAGGCCGACCCGAGGTTCGACGTCAGCACCAGGATCACGTTGCGGAAGTCGACGGTGCGGCCCTGGCCGTCGGTGAGCCGGCCGTCGTCCAGCACCTGCAGCAGCACGTCGAACACGTCGGGGTGCGCCTTCTCGACCTCGTCGAGCAGCACGACCGAGTACGGACGACGGCGCACGGCCTCGGTCAGCTGGCCGCCCTCGTCGTAGCCGACGTAGCCGGGCGGGGCGCCCACCAGCCGCGAGACGGTGTGCTTCTCGCCGTACTCGCTCATGTCGATGCGCACCATGGCGCGCTCGTCGTCGAACAGGAAGTCCGCGAGCGCCTTGGCCAGCTCGGTCTTGCCCACGCCGGTGGGGCCGAGGAACAGGAACGAGCCGGTCGGCCGGTCGGGGTCGCTGATACCCGCGCGCGAACGGCGGACGGCGTCGCTGACGGCCTCGACCGCGGCGCGCTGGCCGATCAGCCGCGCGCCGAGCACCTCCTCCATCCGCAGCAGCTTCTCGGTCTCGCCCTCGAGCAGCCGGCCGGCGGGGATGCCGGTCCAGGCCGCGACGACGTCGGCGACGTCGTCCGGGCCGACCTCGTCCTTGACCATCGGGTCGACCGCCCCGGCGTCGGCCTCGGCGGCCTGCGCCTGCGCGAGCTCGCGCTCGATCTCGGGGATCCGCCCGTACATCAGGGCCGACGCCGCGCCGAGGTCGCCCTCGCGCTGCAGCCGCTCGGCCTGCGACCGGACGTCGTCGAGCTGGCTCTTGAGGTCGCCGACCCGGTTGAGACCGGCCTTCTCGTGCTCCCACCGCGCGGTGAGGGCGGCGAGCTGCTCGCTGCGGTCGGCGAGGTCCTTGCGCAGCCGGGCCAGGCGCTCCTGCGAGGCGGCGTCGTCCTCGCGCTCGAGGGCGAGCTCCTCCATGCGCAGCCGGTCGACCGCGCGGCGCAGCTCGTCGATCTCGACCGGCGAGGAGTCGATCTCCATGCGCAGCCGCGAGGCCGCCTCGTCGACGAGATCGATCGCCTTGTCGGGCAGCTGGCGGCCGGTGATGTACCGGTCGCTCAGGCTGGCCGCGGCGACGAGCGCGCTGTCGGCGATGGCGACCTTGTGGTGCGCCTCGTAGCGCTCCTTGAGCCCGCGCAGGATCGCGACGGTGTCGGCCACCGACGGCTCGCCGACGAAGACCTGCTGGAACCGGCGCTCGAGCGCGGGGTCCTTCTCGATCCGCTCGCGGTACTCGTCGAGCGTGGTGGCGCCGACGAGCCGCAGCTCGCCGCGGGCCAGCATGGGCTTGAGCATGTTGCCGGCGTCCATGGCGCCCTCGCCGGACGCGCCTGCGCCGACGACGGTGTGCAGCTCGTCGATGAACGTGACGACCTGCCCGGCCGAGCCCTTGATCTCCTCGAGCACGGCCTTGAGCCGCTCCTCGAACTCGCCGCGGTACTTCGCGCCGGCGACCATCGCGCCGAGGTCGAGCGAGATCAACCGCTTGCCGCGCAACGACTCCGGGACGTCGCCGTCGACGATCCGCTGGGCCAGCCCCTCGACGACAGCGGTCTTGCCGACGCCGGGCTCGCCGATCAGCACCGGGTTGTTCTTGGTGCGCCGGCTCAGCACCTGCACCACGCGGCGGATCTCGGAGTCGCGGCCGATCACCGGGTCGAGCCGCCCCTCGCGCGCGGCCTCGGTGAGGTCGACGCCGTACTTGGTGAGCGCGTCGTACGTGCCCTCGGGGTCGGGGCTGGTGACCCGGGCGCCGCCACGGATCTGGGGCAAGGCGTCGAGCACGCCGTCGCGGGTCACGCCGGACGACGTCAGGGCCCGTCCCAGCGGGCCCGCGTCGCGCGCCAGGCCCATCAGCAGGTGCTCGGTCGAGACGTACTGGTCGCCCAGCGCGTCCGCCTCCTCCTTCGCCGCCTCCAGCACCGTCAGGGCCCCGCGCGACAGCGACGGCGCGCTCACGGTGGCGCCGCTGGCCGAAGGCAGCCCGGACAGCACGGCGTCGACCTGCTGCGCGAGCGCGGCCGGGTCGGCGCCGACGGCCTGCACCAGCGGGCGGGTCGTGCCCTCGCGCTGCCCCAGCAGGGCGGCGGCGAGGTGGGCCGGCTCGACGTGGGGGTGGCCGGCGGCGGCCGCGGCCCGGACGGCGTCCGAGAGCGCCTCCTGGCTGCGGGTCGTGAGGGCGAGGTCCATGCGGGCTCCTGGTCGTACGGGGTGGGGTGTCCACTCGGTGCAACGCGCGCGAAGTTGAGTGTGTTCCGCTCAACTCCGTGCTGGATCCTACCGCTCCTGATGCGCGAGGTGGCCCGGGACGTCGGTCCCGCCACAATGGGCCCATGGACCTCGAGGCGGTGGTGGACGAGCTCTACGGCCTGCCCGGCGCCGACTTCACCGCCCGGCGCGACGAGGTGGTCGCGCAGGCCCGCGCCGCCAAGGACACGGCGCTGGTGAAGGCCGTGCGCGAGCTGCGCAAGCCGACCGCCTCGGCCGCCCTGGTCAACCGGCTCGCCCGCGAGGCGGCCGACGTGCTCGAGGACTACCTCGACCTGGGCGAGCGGCTGCGCGCGGCGCAGTCGCGACTGGCCGGCGACCAGCTGCGCGCGCTCGGCCAGGAGCGCCAGCGGGCAGCCGCGGCGCTGGTCAAGCGCGCGGTGGCTCTGGCAGGCGGCTCCGTGAGCGCGACGGTGCAGAACGAGGTCGACGCCACCCTGCGGGCCGCCGTGGCCGACCCCGCCGCGGCGCAGGCGGTGGCCTCGGGACGGCTCACCCGCGGGCTGTCGTACGCCGGGCTGGGCGAGGTCGACATCACCGCGGCCACGGCCACGCCGGTGACCTCCCGTCCGCGGCCGGCACCCGAGCCGGAGCCGGACGAGCCGGACGACGACGACACGGGCGGCCAGGCGGCGGACGACGAGCCCGTGCCCGAGCCGGAGCCCGAGCCGGAACCGGCCCGACGACGTCCGGCCCGCGGCGACGGCGTGACGGTGCTGGCCCAGCGGCGCGACCGTGCCGAGCACGAGCTCGACCAGGCCCAGGCCGACGTCCGGGCGGCCCGCGAGGCGGCCGAGCTCGCGGCCTCGGCGGCGCAGGAGGCCGTGGCCACCCAGCGCGACGCCGAGCAGGAGGTCGACGACCTGCGCGAGCGCCTGGCCCAGGCCCGCTTCGCGGTGCGCCAGGCCCAGCAGGAGGTCGCCTCGACCCAGGCCGCGCGGCAGAGCGCCGAGCGGGCGGTGACGGCGGCCGAGAAGGCGTACGGCAAGGCCAAGCACCGCCGCGACCTGCTCGGCGACGACTCGTGAAGGACGACTCGTGAAGGACGACTCGTGAAGGACGACGGATGACCCCGCCCCTGCGCATGGACGACCGCCCGCCGACGACCTCTGCGGTGCGCGGCGAGGACTGGTACGCCCGCGACCTCACCGGCGAGCGGCACGAGCAGGTGCTGCTCGTCGACGTCGACCTGAGCGAGGCCACCGCCGACGGAGCCGTGTTCGACGAGTGCACGTTCCGCGGCGTGCGGTTCAACGTCGCGCGGCTGACCGAGGTCGCGTTCACCAACTGCACCTTCGTGCGCTGCTCGTTCTTCGACGCCGAGCTCGTCGGCTGCAAGCTCACCGGCAGCGTGTTCGACGGCTGCGACTTCGGACCGGTGAAGGTCGAGCGCGGCGACTGGTCGTTCGTCGGGCTCGAGCGTGCCGACCTGCGCGCCGTGACGTTCACCGACGTCCGGCTGCGCGAGGCCGACCTCAGCGGCGTGCGCCTGGACGACGGCACGTTGCGCGACTGCGACACGTCGGGGGCGTCGTGGGGTCGGGCGAACCTGCAGCGGTGCGACCTGCGCGGCAGCGACCTCAGCTCGCTCGACCCGCAGACGGTCGAGCTCGAGGGCGCCCAGGTCAGCATCGACCAGGCGGTCGCGATCGCCGAGGCGCTCGGGCTCGACGTCCGCCCCGACTGAGAGCGCGTCCGCCGCGGAGGATCCTTCCCGCTCAGCGGGCGTGATCCTCCACGCTGCGAGCAGGGACGGCGGGCGGCAGGTGGCGGGCGAGCAGCTGGGCCAGGTGCTCGCCGCGCACCGCCGCGAGGTCGTCGAGCTGCGTGCGGCACGAGAAGCCGTCGGCGAGCAACAGCCCGCCGTCGTCCAGGTCGCGCACGGCCGGCAGCAGCGCCGTCTCGGCCACGGCCACCGACACGTCGTGGTGGCCGCGCTCGACGCCGAAGTTCCCGGCCAGCCCGCAGCAGCCGCCGAGCCGCTGCACCTGCGCGCCGCCCTCGGCGAGCAGCGCGGCGTCGGCCGCCCACCCCATCACGGCGTGGTGGTGGCAGTGCGGCTGCGCGATCCCGCGCTCGTCCGACAGGTCGGGCGGTGACCATCCAGGCGTCGCGGTGAGCACCTCGGCCAGCGTGCGCGTCGCCGCCGCAACCTGCTGCGCCGCAACCAGATCGGCGTCGTCGAGCAGCTCGAGCGCGTCCGAGCGCAGCACGCCCGTGCACGACGGCTCGAGCCCGACCACCACCGCACCCCGCTCGACGTGCGGCAGCAGCGCCCGCACGGTCGCGCGAACCTGCCGCCGCGCGCCGTCCAGCTGACCGGTCGAGATCCAGGTGAGCCCGCAGCAGACCGGCTCACGGGTGACCGACACGCGGTAGCCGGCGGCCTCCAGCACCTCGACCGCCGCCCGACCGACCTCGGGCGCGAAGGCGTCGGTGAACGTGTCGACGAACACCAGCGCCTCGAGCGTCGTGGTGCCAGGATCGGTGTCGCGGTGGTCGAACCAGTCTCGGAACGTCTGCTGCGCGAATGTCGGCAGCCCGCGCCGGGCGTCGACACCAGCCGCCGCGGTCACCACCGGGTGCAGCACCCGCAGCCGCAGCAGCGCGTTCACCGCGCGGGCCAGCCCGGGCACCCGCCCGACCAGCCGCGCCCACCGCGGCAGCCACCCCAGCGCGTAGTGCGCGCGCGGTCGCAGCCGCCGGCGGTAGCGCTGGTGCAGCGCCTCGGCCTTGTACGCCGCCATGTCGATGCCGGTGGGGCAGTCCGACGAGCAGCCCTTGCACGACAGGCAGAGGTCGAGCGCGTCGTGCACCTCCGGCGACCGCCACGGGTCGCGACCGAGGTGCCCGGCGACGGCCTCCTGCAGCACCCGCGCCCGGCCGCGGGTCGAGTCCTTCTCGTCGCGCGTGGCCAGGAACGACGGGCACATCACCCCGCCGGACGTCGTCGTGTCGGCCCGGCACTTGCCCACCCCCGTGCAGCGGTGCACCGCCGTCGACAGGTCGCCGCGGTCGTGGCGGTAGGCGAGGCCGAGCGCCTGCCGGTAGGGCGGCGCCGCGGCCACGCGGACGTCGGCGTCGAACGGCGCGGGTCGCACCACCACCCCGGGGTTGAGCAGGTCGGCCGGGTCGAAGACGCCCTTGACCCGCTCGAACAGCGCGATCGCGGCCGGCGAGTACATCAGCGGCAGCAGCTCGCTGCGGGCCCGGCCGTCCCCGTGCTCGCCCGACATCGAGCCGCCGTGCGCGGCAGCCAGCCGCCCGGCGTCCAGCAGGAAGGACCGGAACACCGCGGTGCCGTCCGCGCGGTCGAAGGGGAAGTCGATCCGGATGTGCAGGCAGCCGTCGCCGAAGTGCCCGTAGGGCAGGCCGGTCAGCCGGTGCTCGGCCATCAGCGCGTCGAACTCGCGCAGGTAGGCGCCGAGCCGTTCCGGCGGGACGGCGGCGTCCTCCCAGCCGGCGTGGGCCGGGTCGCCCGCAGGGGTGCGACCCGACAGCCCTGCACCGTCCTCGCGGATCCGCCAGAGCGCCGCGGCCTGCGCCGGGTCGGTGACCACCTCGTGGGCGAGCGCGCCGGCGTCACGGGCCAGCGCCTCGGCCCGGGCCAGCACGTCCCCGGACGTCGTCCCGGTGAGCTCGGCGAAGAGCCAGCCCTCGCCTCGGGGCATGGGCGGCACCGCAGCCGGTCCGCGACGGGCCCGGACGACGTCCACGATCCGCGCGTCGAGCCCTTCGCACGCCACGGGTCCGTGCGGCAGCACCGCGGTGACGGCGTCGGCGGCCTCGGCCATGGACGGGTAGCCCAGCACCACCAGCACCCGCACCGGCTCGTCGCGCACCAGCCGCACCTCGGCCTGCAGCGTCAGCGCAAGGGTGCCCTCGCTGCCGACCAGCGCCCGCGCGACGTCGAAACCGTTCTCGGGCAGCAGGTGCTCGAGCGAGTAGCCCGACACCTGCCGGCCGAAGCGTCCCAGCTCCGTGCGCACCACGGCGAGGTTGGCGTCGACCACGCGGCGCAGCGCGTCGAGGGTGGCGGACGGCGGGTCGTCGGCGCGCCCGAGCGAGCCCAGTCGCAGCCGCTCGCCCGAGCCGGTGACGACGTCCAGGCCGTGCACGTTGTCGCTCGTCCGCCCGTAGCCCAGAGCCCTCGAGCCGCAGGCGTTGTTGCCGATCATGCCGCCGAGGGTGGCGCGGTTGTGGGTCGAGGGGTCGGGCCCGAAGCGCAGCCCGTGCGGAGCAGCCGCCCGCTGCAGCGACGCCTGCACGACGCCCGGCTCGACCCGTGCCGTGCCGCGCTCGGGGTCGAGCTCCAGCACGCGGTCGAGGTGGCGCGAGACGTCGACCACGACCCCCGGCCCGACGGCGTTGCCGGCGATCGAGGTCCCGGCGCCGCGCATCGTCAGCGGCACGCCCAGCTCTCGGCAGACGGCGGCGGCGGCGAGCACCTCGTCGGTGTCGCGCGGCACGACCACGGCCTGCGGCGGCACGCGGTAGAGCGAGGCGTCCGAGGCGTAGAGCGAGCGGCGCAGCCCGCTGTCGTCGGCGCTGGCGACCCCGGCGGCGCGCAGGGCCTCGACGAGCTCGCTCACCCGCCCGAGCCTACGGCCCGCGACGGCTCGCCTTGCTGGTGGTCCAGGGTTCGGGCAGGCTCGCGAGGTGGCCTCCGAGACGGTCTTCACCTACGCGGCACCGGGTCTGAAGTTCGGCGACGGCGCGAGCGACGAGGTGGGTCACGACCTGGCCCAGCTGGGTGTGACGCGCGTGCTGCTCGTCACCGACCCCGGGGTCGCCGCCACGGGTGCGCCCGACCGGCTGGCCGACGCGGTGCGCGCCGCCGGGCTGCAGGTCGAGGTCTACGCCGACGGCCACGTCGAGCCCACCGACGAGAGCCTGGCCGCGGCGGTCGAGGCGGCGCGGGCGCTCGGCCCCTTCGACGGCGTGCTGGCGGTCGGCGGCGGGTCGAGCATCGACACCGCCAAGGCGGTCGACCTGATGCTGACGTCGCCCGGCGAGCTCATGGACTACGTCAACGCGCCCATCGGCGGCGGCCGCGCACCCCAGGCCCCGCTGCTGCCCCTGGTCGCGGTGCCGACGACCACCGGCACCGGCGCGGAGTCGACCACCGTGTGCGTGCTGGACGTGCTGTCCCGCAAGGTGAAGACCGGGATCAGCCACGCCCGGCTTCGACCGACCCTCGCGGTCGTCGACCCCCGGCTCACGTGGAGCCAGCCGTCGGGCGTCACGGCGAGCGCGGGCATGGACATCCTGAGCCACGCGCTCGAGAGCTTCACGGCGCGCCCCTACGACTCCTTCGACCGCAAGCAGCCCGACCAGCGGGTGCCGTACTGCGGGTCCAACCCGGTGGCCGACATGTGGTCCGAGCGGGCGATGTCGTTGCTGTCCGGGGCTTTTCGCCGCGCGGTGCACGACGGCGACGACCGGGCCGCGCGCGCCGACATGGCGCTGGCCGCCACCTTCGCCGGGCTCGGCTTCGGCAACGCCGGCGTGCACATCCCCCACGCCAACGCCTACCCGGTCGCGGGGCGCGTCCGCGAGTACCGGCCGGACGACTACCCCGGCGACGGTCCGCTGGTGCCGCACGGCATGGCCGTGTCGATGACGGCTCCCGAGGCGTTCCGTTTCACCTTCGCCTCGTCGCCCGAGCGGCACCTGCGGGCGGCCGCGCTGCTGGCTCCCGACCAGTCGCACGAGGACGACGGGGCCTTGCCCTCGGTGCTCGTCGACCTGATGCGCGACATCGGCCTGCCGTCGGGGCTGGCCGAGCTCGGCTTCGACGACCACGACGTCGACGACCTGGTCGAGGGATCGCTGGCGCAGCAACGCCTCCTGGCGATCAGCCCGCGCGAGCCGACGTCCGACGACCTGGCCGGGATCGTCAGCCGCTCGATGCAGAACTGGTGACCGCGGCGGCTGCCGAGCGCACGACGTCCGGCACGGCGGTCGGACGTCGGGTGACCGGGTCGACGTACACGTGCACGAAGCGCCCCACGGCCGCCGGGCGCTCCTCGCCGTCCGCGAAGACCGCGAGGCGGTAGGTCACGCTGCTGCCGCCGACCCGCTCGACCGCCAGCCCGACGACGAGCTGGTCGGGGAATCCCACAGCGGCGTAGAAGCGGCACGACGTCTCGACGACGACGCCGATCGCGGGCAGCTCGCGGACGTCGGCACCGACCTCGCGCATCAGCCAGCCGTTCACGGCCGTGTCGAACCACGAGTAGTAGACGACGTTGTTGGCATGGCCGTACTGGTCGTTGTCGGCCCAGCGCGTCGGCATCGGCCAGTGCACGGGGAAGTCCGCGCGCGCCGACGGCTCGGGCGGCTCGGGCGGCTCGACGTCCGGCATGGCCCCACCCTGCCACGCGCGCGACACTGGGGTGGTGCCTGACCGGGCCACGCCGCCTGACGCCGTCGACCGGGCGTTCGCGGCCGCGCCGCGCACCGGCTTCCTGCCGCGCGCGCAGGTCAGCCACGCGCACGAGGACCACCCCCTCGCCATCGGTTACGGGCAGACGTCGTCGCAGCCCTCGACCGTGCGCACCATGCTGCGGCTGCTCGACGTCCGCGCGGGCCACCGGGTGCTGGACGTCGGCGCCGGGTCGGGTTGGACGACGGCGCTGCTGGCCCACCTGGTGGGGCCGCAGGGGTGCGTCGTGGGCGTCGAGCTCGAGCCCGACCTGGCGCTGTGGGCCGCGTCGAACCTCGCCGCCCAGGCCGTGCCGTGGGCGTCGGTGACCGCGGCCGACCCCGAGCGGCTGGGCCGGCCCGAGCTCGCGCCCTTCGACCGGGTCCTGGTCTCGGCCCAGGCTGCCACGCTTCCGGCCGCGCTCGTGCAGCAGCTCGCGGACGACGGGGTGATGGTTTGCCCGGTGGCCGGGCGCATGGCGCGGGTCGAGCGCGTGCCGGGGTGCGACGAGCCCGCGGTGCCCTGGCACGGCAGCTACCGGTTCGTCCCCCTGCGCGGCCCCGGCTGACCCTCGACGCCGGCAGGCCCGCGCGGCAGACTCGCCGCATGCAGCCGCTCGTGCTGGTGGTCTCGGCGGACGCGCGGGTCGAGCACGAGCTCTGCGCCGACCTGCGCCGACGTTTCGGGGCGGACTACGCCGTCGCGGGTGCCGGCTCGGCCGAGGGCGCCCTGACCGCGCTCGCCGCGCACGCACCCGACCCCGTCGCGCTCGTCGTCGCCGACGAGCACCTGGACGACCCCGGCGCGCTGGAGCTGCTGGCACGGGTGCGCGACGTCGCGCCGACCGCCAAGCGGGTGCTGCTGGTCGAGCGCGGCGACTGGTCGTCGGTGCACCCGGTGGTGGCAGCCACGGCCATGGGACGCGCGGACTTCCACCTGTACCAGCCGTGGCGGCCGCTCGAGCGCGTGCTCTACCCGGCGGTCGCCGAGATGCTCGCGGCATGGGACCGCACGCAGGAGGCCGCCGAGGTGCCGCTGCAGGTCGTGGCCGAGCCGGGCGACCCGTCGTCCCACGAGCTGCGCGACGCGATGACCCGGGTCGGCGTCCCGTTCTGGTTGCACGCGCCGGCGTCCGACGAGGGACGGCGGCTGCGCGGGGCCGCGGGGACGCAGGCGTTGCCGCTGCTGACGTTCTACGACGGCACCGTGCTGCCTGCGCCGTCGATGGCGCAGGTGTGGCAGGTGCTCGGCATGCGCACGTCGCCCCAGGCCACCGACTGCGACGTCGTGGTGGTCGGCGCCGGCCCGGCCGGCCTGGCCGCGGCCGTGTACGGCGCCTCCGAGGGACTCGACACGATGGTGCTGGAGCCGGCGGTGCCGGGCGGTCAGGCCGGCACGAGCTCGTTGATCCGCAACTACCTCGGGTTCCAGCGCGGTGTCAGCGGCGACGACCTGGCCAACCGCGCGGTCGAGCAGGCCTGGCTGTTCGGCACGGACTTCGTGCTGACCCAGGCCGCGACGGCGCTGGAGGTGGACGGCGCGCACCGGGTCGTCGTGACGTCGGACGGCTCGCGGGTGCGGGCGCGGGCGGTGGTGCTGGCGACCGGCGTCTCGTGGCGGCGGCTCGGCGTCCCCGCGCTGGAGGATCTGGTCGGCGCCGGCGTGTTCTACGGCGCGGCCGCCGCCGAGGCCCGGGCCCTGCAGGGGTCGGACGTCGTCGTGGTCGGCGCGGGCAACTCCGCGGGCCAGGCCGTCATGCACCTGTCGCGCTACGCCCGGTCGGTGACCATGGCGGTGCGCGGGAACTCGTTGCGCGCCAGCATGTCCGAGTACCTCGTGAGCGAGGTCGAGCAGACTCCGAACGTGCACGTGCGGCTGGGCACGGAGGTCGTCGACGGCCACGGCAGCGGTCGGCTCGAGGAGCTCACGCTGCGGCGGCGGTCCGACGGCGAGGAGGAGCGGCTGCCGGTCTCCGCGCTGTTCCTGCTGCTCGGCGCCGAGCCGCACACCGACTGGCTGGCGGGCGTGGTGGCCCGCGACGAGGGCGGGTTCCTGCTCACCGGCCACGACCTCACCGGCGCTGGACCCAAGGCCGGGTCGGCGGCCGCCTGGCCGCTGGAGCGGCCGCCGGTGCTGCTGGAGACCAGCGTCCCGGGCGTCTTCGCCGCGGGCGACGTCCGCCACGGGTCGGTCAAGCGGGTCGCCGGGGCGGCGGGCGAGGGCGCGACGGCCATCGCGCTCGTGCACGGCTACCTCGACGACCTGCGGCGCTCGCGCGCGGCCGACCGGGCATGATCGGACCATGAGCCCACGCATCGCGGTCACCGGCAGCACCGGCGCGATCGGCGGCCGCGTCGCCCGCGCCCTGAGCGGCCAGGGCGTGCCGGTGCGGCTGGTGGGCCGCGACCCGTCACGGCTGCCCGAGCTGCCGGGCGCCGAGCGCGCGCCGGCCGCCGAGTACCGCGACACGACCGCCATGACCCGCGCCCTCGAGGGCGTCGAGACGGTGTTCCTCGTGTCGGCGCGCGAGTCGGCCGACCGGCTGGTGGAGCACCGCAGCGCCGTCGACGCCGCCGTGGCGGCCGGGGTGCAGCGCGTGGTCTACCTGTCGTTCCTCGGCGCGGCCGCCGACTGCACCTTCACGTTCGGCCGCGACCACTGGCACACCGAGGAGGCGATCCGCGCGAGCGGGCTGCGGCACACCTTCTTGCGCGACAGCTTCTACAGCGACTTCCTGCCGTTCATGGCGGGGGACGACGGCGTGATCCGCGGGCCGGCCGGCGACGGCCGGGTCAGCGCCGTCGCGCAGGACGACGTCGCCGAGGTCGCGACCGCCGTCCTGCTCGGCATCGCGGACGACGGCACGAGCCCGCACGACGGCACGACCTACGACGTCACCGGACCCGAGGCGGTCAGCCTGCCCGAGGTGGCGCGCACGATCGGCGAGGTCACGGGCCGCGAGGTGCGGTTCGTCGACGAGACGGTCGAGGAGGCGTACGCCTCGCGCGCCCACTACGGCGCCCCGGCGTTCGAGGTCGACGGCTGGGTCACGACGTACCTGTCGATCGCGCGCGGGGAGGTCGAGCACGTGGGCGACGCGGTGCCGCGGCTCACCGGCCACCCGGCCCGCAGCCTGGCCGACGTGCTGCGGGCCGCCCGTGGCTGAGCTGGTCCGCCGCAGCTTCCACCACGCGCTCGGACCGGCCTGGCGGGCCCCGTCACCGACCGCGCTGCAGCGGGCGGTCGGCGGGCGCGTCGTCCTGGTGACGGGTGCGTCGTCCGGGATCGGCGAGGCGACGGCCCGGCTGCTGGGCGCCGCCGGGGCCACGGTGCTGGTCACCGCCCGCCGGGCCGAGGTGCTCGTCCCGCTGGCGGCAGAGGTGGGCGGGCAGGCCTACCCGGCCGACCTGCGCGAGATCGCGGAGGTCGACCGGCTGGTCGACGACGTCCTTCGCGACCACGGGCGCGTGGACGTCCTGGTGTGCAACGCCGGCCGCTCGATGCGCCGACCACTGCGGCGCGGGCTGGAGCGGTTCGACGACGTGCAGCGGGCGCAGGCCACCAACTACACCGGGCCGGTGCGGCTGCTGACCGGGCTGCTGCCGTCGATGCGCGAGCGCGGTGGCCACGTCGTGGTGTCGTCGACGGCGAGCGTCGACCTGCCGACCCCGCAGTGGTCCGCCTACACCGCGTCGAAGGCCGCCCTGGAGGCCTGGATCGACTGCGCCGCAGCCGAGATGCGGCGCGACGGGGTGCGGACGACGTCCGTGCACTGGCCGCTGGTGCACACGCCGATGAGCGCGCCCACCTACCCGGCGTGGGTCCCGGGGCTGTCGGCCGAGCAGGCGGCGCAGGTCGTCGCGGGCGTGCTCGTGCGCCGACCGCGACGGCTCGTGCCGTGGTGGGCGCGCGCGGCCGGCGTCGTGCCGCGCACCGCTCCCGGCCTCTACGACGCCGTGGCGGCACGGGTCGTGCGCCGATGAGCCGAGGGCTCGTCGCCGCGCGCGGGCTGCTGCACCTCGGCGGGGCGCTCGTGCCGTGGCGCCGGCTGCCCGCAACCCTGCCGGACGTCGTCCGCGCGGCGAGGGCGCACCGGCTGACGCTGGGCGGGCTGCTGGCGCTGGCGGCAGCTCGCGACCCCGACGCCGTGGCGCTGGACGACGACGCCGGGCGCGCCACCTACCGCGAGCTCGACGACGCCGCCACCACCCTCGCCGTACGGCTGCACCCGTTGGGGCGCAACGCCTCCCGTCCCCTCGTCGCCTCCGTCTGCCGCGACGCCCGGTCGGTGCTGGTGACCGTGGCGGCGGGCGGGCGCGTGGGAGCCGACGTCCTGCTGGTGCACCCGGACCTCCCGCTGATCGAGCTCGGGGCGGTGCTCGCCCGCGAGCGTCCGGCCGCGGTGGTGATCGACCACGACCTCCCGCTGCCGGACGACCTGCCCCGGGTCGACGTGCGCGAGCAGGGCCGGCAGCACCCGGTGACGACGCACCGGTTGCCCCGACCCCGCCGCCAGGGACGGCTGCTGCTCATGACCTCCGGCACCACCGGCCTGCCGAAGGGCGCCGACCGTGGCGCCGTGCGGCTGGCGCAGGCGCTGCCGATCGGCACGCTCGCCGGCCTGCTGCCGTGGCACCGCGGGACGCCTCTGCTCGTGACGGCACCGGCGTTCCACGGCTTCGGGCTCGGGTTCCTGGCGCTGGGCGTCGCGCTGGGAGCGCCGGTGGTCGTCCGCGCCCGGCTGGACGACGTCGCCGCCGTGCTCGAGCGCGGCGGAGCGCGCGTGCTGGTCGGCGTGCCGACGACGCTGAGCCGGGTCGAGCGCCGCGTCGGCCGGCCGGTGCCGCTCGACGCCGTCGTGAGCGGGGCCGGTCCGCTGCACCCGTCGGTGGTCGACCGGCTGCGGCAGCGGTTCGGCGACGTCGTGCACGACCTGTACGGCTCGACCGAGCAGGGCTGGACGACGGTCGCCACCCCGCGCGACCTCGCGGCGGCCCCGGGCACGGTCGGGCGGCCTGCCGCCGGCGTGCGCGTGGCCGTGCTGGACGACGACGGCCGACCGGTACCTGTCGGCACCACGGGCCAGGTCGCGGTCGGCAGCGTGCTGCGCTTCGCGGGCTACACCGACCTGCACCACGACCGGCCGCACCCGCGCGGCCTTCACGTCACCGGCGACCTGGGGCACCTCGACGCCGACGGACGGCTGCACCTGGCCGGCCGCGCCGACGACGTGGTGGTCGTGGGCGGCGAGAACGTGCTGCTGGGCAAGGTCGAGGCCGCGCTGCTGGAGTACCCGGCGGTGGTCGACGCCGCGGTCGAGGCCGCGCCGGACGCCGACCTGGGCCACCGGCTGCTCGCGCGGGTGGTCGTCGACGGCCCGGTGCCGGACGACGGGTGGCCCGTGGCCCTCGCGGCGCACCTGGCCCCGCGCCTGGCGCGGTTCGAGCGACCGCGCGAGCTGGTGGTCGTCGACGAGCTGCCGCGCCGCGCCACCGGGGCGCTGCCGCGCGACTAGGGCAGCGGACGCCAGACGACGAGCGCGGTGCTGAGGCCGAACGCCGAACGGTCCGGGCGACGTCCGGCCGCCATCGAGACCACCTCGCCACCCGGGCCGGCGGCGAAGACCCGACGGCTCGTGCCCGCCGCCCGCTGCGCCTGGTCGAGCTCGCCGACGAGCTCGGACACCTTGGCGCGCAACGCCTGCACCTGGGTCTCGAGCTCGAGGATGCGCTTGATGCCGGCCAGGCTGACGCCCTCGTCCTGCGAGAGCCGCTGCACCTCGCGCAGGGTCGCGACGTCGCGCGCGGAGTAGCGACGGCCACGGCCACGGGTGCGGTCGGGCTGCACCAGGCCGATCCGGTCGTACTGCCGCAACGTCTGCGGGTGCATGCCCGCCAGCTGCGCGGCCACCGAGATGACGAAGACGGGGGTGTCGTCGTCCAGGTCGAGCTCGGGACGCACGGCGTCCGGACGCCCGGACGACGACCGGCCGCTCACGTCAGTCCCCGGCCGTCGTGCCGGCAGGACGCACCGACCGGGCTCGGGCGAGCAGGTCGGCCCGCGGGTCGTCGTCGGCGGTCGCCGCGGCGTAGGCCTCGACGGCGGCCTGGGCGTCGTCCGAGAGCCGTTGCGGCACAGCGACCTGCACCTGCACCCGCAGGTCTCCGGTGCCCTTGCCGTGCTTCACGCCGCGACCCTTGACCCGCAGGGTGCGGCCCGACGGCGTGCCGGCCGGCACCTTGACCCGCACGGTCGACACCTGGCCGTCGGCGCCCAGCGTGGGCACCTCGACCTGCGCGCCGAGCGCGGCCTCGGCGAACGAGACCGGCACGGTCACCGTGAGGTCGTCGCCCTGCCGGCCGAACGCCGGGTCGGGCGACACCGTCACCTGGATCAGCAGGTCACCCGGAGCAGCGCCCTGGTCGCCCGCAGAACCCTTGCCGCGCAACCGGATCCTCTGCCCGTCGCGCACCCCCGCGGGGATGCGCGCCGTGACCGTGCGGCCCTCGGGCGTGCGCAGCGTGACCGTCGAGCCGACGACCGCGTCGCGGAACGGCAGGGTCGTGGTGGCGTTGACGTCGGCGCCCGGACGGGGACCGCGCGTGCCGAAGCCGAAGCCCCGACCCCCGCCGCCACCGCCGCCGCCCATGCCGCGCAGCAGCTCCTCGAGGTCGACGCCGCCGGCGCCGCCGCTCTGGAACCGCATCCGCTGCCCGGCACCGGCGCCCGCACCGCCCGCGCCGCCGAAGAGGCCGCCGAACAGGTCCTCGAACCCGCCCTGGCCGCCGCCCCCGGGCGCGAACCGCGCACCGCCGTGCGACATCTGCCGGATCGCGTCGTACTGCTGGCGCTGCTCGGGGTCGGAGAGCACCGCGTAGGCCTCGCCGATCTCCTTGAAGCGGGTGTCGTCGCCCTCGTTGGCGTCGGGGTGGTGCTGGCGGGCGAGCTTGCGGTACGCCTTCTTGATCGCGCCCGCGTCGGCGTCCTTGGCGACGCCGAGGGTCGCGTAGAAGTCCTTCTCGAACCAGTCCTGACCGGCCACCCGGCGCCTCCCTTCCTGCTCGCTCGTCGCTACTGCTGGTCGCCCTCGCCGGCCTCGCCGGCAGCGCCGGTCGGCTCGACCGGGTCGGCCACGGCCACGCGCGCGGCGCGCAGCACGCGCTCGCCCGCCTTGTAGCCCGGCTGCAGCACCTGCACCACGGTCGTGACGTCGGTGCCGGCGGCCAGCTCGGCCTGCACGTGCATCAACGCCTCGTGCAGCGCCGGGTCGAACGCCTCGCCCACCTCGCCGAAGCGGGTCAGGCCGGCGCGCGAGAGCACCGTCTCGAGCTTGTCGGCGATCGCGACGAACGGACCGCTCTCGAGGTCGCCGTGCTGGCGCGCGAGGTGCAGGTCGTCCATCACCGGCAGCAGGGACTCGAGCACGGACGCCGTCGCCAGGTCGCGCGCGACGTCGCGGTCGCGCTCGACCCGCTTGCGGTAGTTCACGTACTCGGCCTGCAGCCGCTGCAGGTCGGCCAGCCGCTCGGCGGCCAGGTCGAGCTCGGGCGCGGCCTTGCCGGCCGGCGTCTCCTCGACCTCGGTCTCGTTCGCCATCTCACCGCTCACGTCGGGGGCCGGCGCGGACGACGTCCCGGACGCCGGCTCGCGCACCTGGCCCGTGCTGGGGTCGACCCGGCGCTTGTCGCGGACGACGGGAGGCTCGCTCCCGTCGTCCGCGACCGGCCGTCCGCCCTGGGGGGCGTCGGTCATGCCTGCGCCTTGCCGTCGGTGCTCTCGGGCTCGTCGTCGACGACCTCGGCGTCGACCACGTCGTCGTCCGACGCATCAGCCGGGCCACCGGCGCCGGCGGAACCCGCGTCGTCCGCCGAGCCCTCGGCCGAGCCAGCCGCCTGCTCAGCGGCGTACATCGCCTGGCCGATGGCCTGGCTCGCGGTGGCGAGGGCCTCGGTCTTGGCCTTCAGGTCGTCGCTGGAGGCGTTGGACCCCAGCGCGTCCTTGAGGTCGGCGATGGCCTTCTCGACGTCGGCCTTGGGCTCGGCCGGCACCTTGTCCTCGTTGTCCTTGAGGAACTTCTCGGTCGACCAGACGAGCTGCTCGGCCTGGTTGCGGGTCTCGGCCTCCTCGCGACGCTTCTTGTCCTCGTCCGCGTGCGCCTCGGCGTCCTTGATCATGCGGTCGATCTCGTCCTTCGGCAGCGCGCTGCCGCCGGAGATCGTCATCGACTGCTCCTTGCCGGTGCCGCGGTCCTTGGCCGACACGTGCACGATGCCGTTGGCGTCGATGTCGAAGGTGACCTCGACCTGCGGCACGCCGCGCGGGGCGGGGGCGATGCCGGTGAGGTCGAAGGTGCCCAGCGGCTTGTTGTCGCGCGTCATCTCGCGCTCGCCCTGGAACACCTGGATCGTCACGGACGGCTGGTTGTCGGCCGCGGTCGTGAAGACCTCGCTGCGCTTGGTCGGGATGGCCGTGTTGCGCTCGATGAGCTTGGTCATCAGGCCGCCCTGGGTCTCGATGCCCAGCGACAGCGGCGTGACGTCGATCAGCAGGACGTCCTTGCGCTCGCCCTTCAGGACGCCGGCCTGCAGCGCCGCACCGACCGCCACGACCTCGTCCGGGTTGACGCCCTTGTTGGGGTCCTTGCCGGTGAGCTCCTTGACGAGCGCAGTGACGGCGGGCATGCGGGTCGAGCCGCCCACGAGGACGACGTGGTCGATCTGCGAGAGCTCGATGCCGGCGTCCGCGATGACCTGGTGGAACGGCGCCTTGGTGCGCTCGAGCAGGTCGGACGTCATCTGCTCGAACTGCGAGCGGCTGAGCTGCTCGTCCAGGTGGATCGGGCCGTTCTCGGTCATCGAGAGGTACTGCAGCGACAGGTTGGTGGACGTCGAGCTCGAGAGCTCCTTCTTCGCCTGCTCGGCCGCCTCGCGCAGGCGCTGCATGGCGATCTTGTCCTTGCCCAGGTCGATGCCGTAGCCCATCTTCACCTGCTGCAGCAGGTGGTCGACGATCCGCTGGTCCCAGTCGTCGCCGCCGAGGTCGTTGTGACCGCTGGTGGCGCGGACCTGGATGGTCGAGAAGTCGTCGTCGTCCTTGCCCACCTCGAGCAGGGAGACGTCGAAGGTGCCGCCGCCGAGGTCGAAGACGAGGATGAGCTCGTCCTCCTTGCCCTTCTCCAGCCCGTAGGCGAGGGCGGCCGCGGTGGGCTCGTTGATGATGCGCAGGACGTTCAGACCCGCGATCTCGCCGGCCTCCTTGGTGGCCTGGCGCTCGGAGTCGTTGAAGTACGCCGGCACGGTGATGACCGCGTCGGTGACGTCCTCGCCGAGGTAGCTCTCGGCGTCCCGCTTCAGCTTGCCCAGGATGCGAGCGCTGATCTCCTGCGGCGTGTAGGTCTTGCCGTCGATGTCGACATGCCAGTCCTTGCCCATGTGCCGCTTGACCGACCGGATGGTGCGGTCGACGTTCGTCACGGCCTGGCGCTTGGCGATCTCGCCGACGAGCACCTCGCCGTTCTTGGCGAACGCGACGACGGAGGGCGTGGTGCGCCCGCCCTCGGCGTTCGCGATGACGGTGGGCTCGCCACCCTCCAGGACGGCGACGACGGAGTTCGTCGTGCCGAGGTCGATGCCGACCGCTCGTGCCATCTCAAGGTCTCCTCGTGGTTCAGGTTGAGTCTGCTCGGCTCAAGTCTGCGACCGGCGTCCGACGGCTGTCAAATCGACCTGGCCGGACTTGAGCACACCAGGCTCAACCTGCACCATCCGTCCTGCATTCCCGCAGGTCAGGACCCCTCGGAGTCGCCGCGCCGCTCGTCGTCGCTGGTCGAGAAGACCGGCGTCCCGTCCTCGCACTCGGCCTCGACCTCGGACTCGCGCCCCCCGCCGGCGGCGGTCGTGAAGCGCACCTTGACCTGCTCCGGCCCGCGCAGCTCGACCTCCACGCGCCAGCCGTCGGACGGCGCCGCCGAGCGCAACGAGGCGTCGCGCCCGGTGCACCGCACCGTGACCCGTCCGCCGTCGACCTGCACCGAGCGGTCGACGGCCCCTTGCGTCGACGGGGGCGGGGCGCTGGTGGTGCGCGACGACGTCGGGCGGTGGGTCGAGGGGCGGGGTGCCGTCGGGCCGGACGTCGTCGACGGGCTCGGCCGGCCGGCCGGCGAGGTCGAGGTGCCGCCGGTCGGGCGGCTGCTCGGCCGGCTCGTCGACCCAGGACCGGACGTCGGCCCGATCGTCGTCGCCGGTGCCGACGTCGGGCTGGTCACCGGGTGCGGCGTGCCGGTCATGGCACCGGTGCGGGGGACGGCGCCGCCCGGCTCGGCCAGCACCGCGCGCCCGGCCCGGTCGATCGCGAGCCACGCCAGCACCGAGACCAGCACCACGACGGTGGTCCAGAGCGCGACCGCACCCGCGATCCCCTTGCGGCTCATGAGAAGAGCGTGACATCCGGGCGGCGCGGACCCTCGCAGGTCCGCGCGCGGCGTACGGTGCGACCGTGGCGAGCATCTTGGTCGTCGAGGACGACCCGGGCATCCGCACCGGGCTCGTCCGCGGGCTGCGCGAGCGCGGTCACGGCGTCGCCAGCGCCGACGGCGGCATGGCCGGTCTGCAGGCCGCCGTCGACGACCGGCCCGACCTGGTGCTGCTGGACCTGGGGCTGCCCGACCTCGACGGCCTGCAGGTGCTGGCGATGCTGCGGGCGGTGAGCGACGTCCCGGTCGTCGTGGTCACCGCACGGGACGACGACACCTCCGTCGTCCGCGCCCTCGACGCCGGCGCCGACGACTACGTGGCCAAGCCGTTCGGCATCGACCAGGTGGAGGCGCGCGTGCGCGCGGTGCTGCGTCGCGGCGGGCGCACGTCGGTCGAGCCCGCCATCACGGTCGGCGAGCTCACCATCGACGGACGCACCCGTCGCGTGACGCTGGCCGGCGCCCCGGTCGACCTGTCCCGCAAGGAGTTCGACCTGCTGCACACGCTGGCCGTGCGCTGCGGCGAGGTCGTCAGCAAGCGCGAGCTGCTGGCCGAGGTGTGGCGCCAGCCCTACGGCGGCGGTGACCGCACGATCGACGTCCACCTGTCGTGGTTGCGGCGCAAGCTCGGCGAGTCCGCCGCCAGCCCGCGCTACCTGCACAGCGTCCGCGGCGTCGGCGTGGTGCTGCAGGCGCCCGCGGACGACGGGGCCTGATGCGCCGGCAGATCGCGCTGCTGGTGGCCGCCACGACATCAGCGGTGGTCCTGGCGTTCGTCGTGCCGCTCGGCCTGCTGGTGCGCACGCTGGCCGAGGACCGCGCGCTCGCGAGCGCCCAGCAGGAGGCGCAGAGCGTCTCGGCCCTGGTCGCCGCCGTGCCCGCCGCGCAGCTCGAGGCGCTGGTGGGCCAGGTGGACGAGCGGTCGGCGTTCCTCACCACCGTGCGCCTGCCCGACGGCACGCTGGTGGGCGCCGACGTCGCGGGCGACGACGCCGCGCGGTGGCGCCGGGCGCAGGCCGGGAGCGCCTTCACCGTCGTGGAGGACGACCAGCCCGGCCGGGTCTACGTCCCGGTCGTGACCGACGGCGGCACCGCCGTCGTCCGGACGACGGTCCCGCCGGCCGAGCTGCACCGCGGGGCCACCACGGCGTGGGCGACGATCGCCGGGCTGGGGCTGCTGCTGCTCGCCCTCGCGCTGCTCACCGCCGACCGGTTGGGCCGGCGCACCGCGGCGCCGATCAGCGCGATGTCCCTGGTGGCGCACCGGTTGCGCAGCGGCGACCTCAGCGCGCGGGTGGACGTGGGCGGACCGGCCGAGGTAGCCGACCTGGGCGCCTCCATCAACCGCCTGGCCGACCGCGTGGGCGAGCTGCTGCGCACCGAGCGCGAGGCCGTCGCCGACCTCAGCCACCGCCTGCGCACCCCGGTGACGGCGCTGCGGCTGGACGTCGACGGCGTGCACCAGCCGGACGTCGCCGAGCGGCTGCGCGACCACGTGGACCAGCTGCAGCGCACGGTCGACGCGATCGTGAAGGACGCCCGCCGGCCGGTCGCCAGCTCGGTGGCGCGGTCCTGCGACGCGACGTCGGTCGTGCGCGAGCGGGTCGAGTTCTGGTCGGCGCTGGCGGCCGACCAGGGTCGCCCCCTGGACGTCGACCTGCCGCGCGGACCGCTGATGGCGGCGATCGAGGCCGGCGACCTGGCCGACGTCGTCGACGTCCTGGTCGACAACGTCTTCGCGCACACGCCCGAGGGCAGCGGCTTCGCCGTGGCGCTCTCCCGCGACAGCGCCGGGGGCGTCCGGCTCGAGGTCGTGGACGACGGCACCGGCCTGGCCGACCCGGCGCTCACCGAGCGCGGCGCGAGCGGGGCCGGGTCGACCGGGCTCGGTCTCGACATCGTGCGGCGCGCGGCCGCGGCCGCGGGCGGCGACCTCGTGGTGCGCCGCGCGGTCAGCGGCGGCACGGCGGTGTGCGTGACCCTCGGCCCAGCGGGCTGAGGCTCGCGGGCGACCGCCCTCAGCTGCCGGAGCCACCGTCGTCGTGACCGCCGTCGTCGCCCCCGTCGTCGTGGCCGTCCTCGTGGCCGTCGTCACCGTGGTCGTCGCCGTGGTCGTCACCGTGGTCGTCGGCCCGGTCGTCGGCCTGCTCGTCCGTCGCGTCGTCGGCGTCCTGCTCGCTCGAGGTCGTGGGCTCGTCGGCGTCCTCGTCCTGCGCGTCGGCGCGGTGGGTCGTGCGCGGCTGGGCGCTGTCCTGCGCCGAGACCCGGTGCGCCGGGGCGGCCGGAGCGGCCACGACGACGGTCTTGTCGACCGTGACCACGCACACCCCGTGGCGCAGCTCGGCCCGCCCGCGGCAGGACGGCGCGAGCGACGGCGTGACGGTGGTGGTCGCCGCCCGGGCGAGCACGGCGGACGCGGGCTGCTGCACCGGTGCGCCACCGGTGGCGGCCGCGTAGACGACGCCGGCGGACAGCAGGCCGGCAGCGGTGCCGACGACGGCAGCGGCGGCAGGACGGATCCTCATGGTGCTCCTTCGGGACGGGCGACTGCCGACGACGGTCGCGCACCGGTCCCTATGGCCGCGTCGTGGGAACCTCAAGCCTTCGTCAAGGCGCCGCATGACCTGCTCTTAACGTGCCCCTGAGGTCCCCTTGCCGACCGCCCGGCGACGGTGGAGGTCCACCGACCCGAGGACCGCCCCCATGCCGCACACCCCGCGCACCCGAGACCGGTCGCTGACGACCCTCGCGCTGCTGACCGGCACGGTCACCGCCGCCGCCGTCACCGCCACCGGCTGGACCGCCGCGCTCGCGGCGGGGACCACGCGGGAGCACGAGGCGGCCAAGGCCCGCGCCCAGGCCGAGGCGCTCGCCGCGGTGCCGGTGCCCGAGGTGACGGTGACGGCCCGACCCCGGCCGCGGCCGTTGCCCACCCGCACCGTCGTGCGGGAGCACGTCGTCCGGGCCGTCTCCGGACCCGGCGTCGCCCAGGTCGGCTCGTCGGGCGGGTCGGGGCGCTCGTCCGGCTCCGGGTCGTCCGGCTCGGGCTCAGGCTCCAGCGGCTCGTCAGGGTCGTCCGGCTCGGGCTCAGGCTCGTCGGGGTCCAGCGGCGGTGGCGCAGCGGCCGCCCCCGCCCCGGCGCCCGCTCCCCCGTCGCCGACCGCGCCGTCGAGCGGGTCCTGAGGTGCTCGACGTCCCCGCCCCGGGGGCGACCAGCCACTCCTGGCGGGCGCTCGGTACCTACGCCTGGCTCGCCACCCAGCCGGCCGACACCCTGCCTGAGGCCCTGGGCCTGGCCCGTCGGGTGCTCGACGAGGTCGACCGGGCGTGCAGCCGGTTCCGCGCGGACGCCGACCTGGTGCGCGCCAACGCCAACGCCGGACGACGCACCGTCGTGAGCCCGCTGCTGGCCGCCGCGGTGTCGGTCGCGCTCGAGGCGGCGCGCGAGACCGACGGGCTGGTGGACCCGACGCTGGGGCACGCCCTGGTGGCCGTGGGCTACGACCGCGACCTGGCCCTGCTGCCGGCCGCGGCGACCGACCCGGTCGCGCTGCCGGCGCAGGCCCGCACCGGCGGCTGGGCGGACGTCGTGGTCGACCTGGACGGCGCCATCACCGTGCCCGCCGGCTGCGCCCTGGACCTGGGGGCGACCGGCAAGGCCTGGGCCGCCGACCTCGTCGCCGCCACCGTCGCCGACGCGCTCCACGTCGACGTCGTCGTGAGCCTGGGCGGCGACGTCGCGGTGACCGGCAGCACGGTCTGGCCCGTCGCCGTCAGCGAGGTCGCCCCGGAGGACGGCCTGGACACCCTGCCCGGGGACGTCGAGGTGGTGCTGCTCGGCGCGGGCGGCCTGGCGACGTCCACCACCCGGGCCCGGCGCTGGGTGCGGGGCGGCCGGCAGCGCCACCACCTGCTCGACCCGCGCACCGGCGAGCCGACCGAGGGCCGCTGGCGCACGGCCACGGCGGCCGGCCGCTCGGCCGCCGCCGCCAACACCGCGTCGACCGCGGCGGTCGTGCTCGGTGCGGACGCCGAGAGCTGGCTCGAGCAGCGGCACGTGGCCGCCCGGCTGGTGGGTCGGGACGGGGCGGTCCACCGCACGGCCGCCTGGACCGACCGCGAGGAGCTGCCGTGAACGGTCCGACGCTCTGGTTCGTCAACCGCGGCACCGGCGTCGTGCTGCTGGCCGTCGTGACGGCGTCCATCGTGCTGGGGGTGCTCGCGACGACGCGCGCCGGCTCGCGCTGGTGGCCGCGCTTCCTCACCCAGGGGCTGCACCGCAACCTCGGCCTGCTCTCGGTCGTGCTGACGCTCGCGCACGCCGGCTCGGCGGTGGCCGACGAGTACGTGGACATCCGGTGGTGGCAGGCCCTGGTGCCGTTCGGCGCGACGTACCAGCCGTTCTGGCTCGCGCTCGGCACGCTGGCGTTCGACCTCACCGTGGCCGCCTCGCTCACCTCGTTGCTGCGCCACCGGATGCGGCACGGCGTCTGGCGCGCCGTGCACCTGACGACCTGGGCGGTCTTCGGGCTCGGCGTCGTGCACGGCCTCGGCATCGGCACCGACGCGGTCGAGCCGTGGAGCCTGGCCGTGACGACGACCTGCCTGGTGGCGGTGGGGCTCGCGGCGCTGCTGCGGCTGGTGACCGTGCAGCGGCCGGCCGACGACGCGAGCGAGCCGACCCTGGCGGTGCCGCGATGACCCGGCTGCAGACCCGCCAGCCGGCGGCGCCCGCAGCCGCCGTGGTGCCGCAGGTCATCGTGCGGCCCGGGCCGCTGCTGCTGGCGCACGTCGGGGCCGACCCGGGGCTCGCGGCGCACCGGGCGCGGGCCGGCGAGGTGCCCGGGCTCGACCTGGAGACGCTCGCCCGGGCCTGCGAGACGGTCGCCGTGCGGGGTCGCGGCGGGGCCGGGTTCCCGTTCGCGACCAAGCTGCGGACGGCGGCCGGCCGTCGTCCGGTCGTGGTCGTCAACGCTTCCGAGGGCGAGCCCGCGAGCCACAAGGACGCGGTGCTGATGACGCACGCGCCGCACCAGGTGCTGGACGGCGCCGCTCTCGCGGCCGGCGCCCTCGGCACGCGCGAGGTGCACGTCGTGGTCCCCGCCTCGCGGCCCGAGGTGGCCCGGGCCGCCGGCACCGCGATCGTCGAGCGGCATAAGGACGGCGACCGGCTTCGGTGGAAGATCCACCAGGCCGACGACCGGTTCGTCGCGGGGCAGGCCCGGGCCGTGCTCGAGCTGCTGGCCGGGCGCGACAACCGACCCGTGACGGCCTGGGCGCCCGAGGCGGTGTCCGGCCACCGGGGTCGCCCCACCCTGCTGTCGAACGCCGAGACGTTCGCGCACGTCGCGGCGCTCGGCCGCCTGGGCCCGCACCGGTACGCCGCGCACGGGCACCCGGGCACCCCCGGCACCGTGCTGCTGACGGTGGACGGCGACGGCCCGGCCCCAGAGGTCGTCGAGCTGCCCGGCGGCAGCCAGCTGGTCGAGGCGCTGGCCACCCGGTGGCTGCCCGGTCAGCCCGTGCTCCTCGGCGGATACCACGGCACGTGGCTGACCGGGGCCGAGGTGCAGCAGGCCCGGCTCGACCGGTCGGCGCTCGCCGCGGCCGGTCTGGCGCTGGGCGCGGGCGTGGTGCTGCCCCTCGAGGCCGGCACCTGCCCGGTGCTGCGGACCGCGCGGGTCGTGCGCTACCTGGCCGGCGAGACGGCCGGCCGGTGCGGTCCCTGCCGGTTCGGGCTGCCCGAGCTGTCGGCCGCGCTCGACCGGGTGGCCGTCGGGTCGGGCGCCCTCGACCGGGTGCTGGAGCTCGCCGGGCTGGTCGAGGGGCGCGGGGCCTGCGCCCACCCCGACGGGACCGCCCGCCTGGTGCGCTCGCTGGTGCAGCGGTTCGGCCCCGAGCTGGGCGCGCACGAGCGGGGCGGCTGCGCGTGGGACCGGGTCGACCGGTGAGCGGGGCGACGGTGCGGCTGCGGGTCGACTGGCCGCGGTGCGAGGCGCACGGCCTGTGCCACGAGCTGCTCCCCGAGGTCGTGGCGCTCGACGAGTGGGGCTACCCCCTGGTGGGCCGCGAGGGACCGGGCGAGGTGCCGCCCGAGCTGGCCGACCTGGCGCGCCAGGCGGTCAGCGCCTGCCCGACCATCGCGCTGCGGCTGGAACGGCGCTAGAGGGTCGGCGCAGGGGCTACCGGTCCCCCCGGGGCGGGGGCAGGCCCCGGGGGGACCGGCAGGTCCGTCGGCTGCGGGGGGACGCAGCTGACGGCGACGTCCGACGGGACCACGGGGGTGGGGGTGGTCGTGGCGCCGGTCTCGGACGTCGAGCTGGGGGTGGGCACAGCGGTGGGCAGAGCCGGTGTCGGGGTCGGGGTCGGGGCGGGCGTCGGCGCCGGCAGGGCGCCGAGCGGGTCCGCGCCGAGGGGCGCGCAGGACGGGACCTCCGGCCGCAGCGGCGGGGTCGTCGGCGTGGTCGTCGCCGGGGTGGTCGGCGGGCTCGGCGGGGTGCTGGGTGGCGGAGCCGGCGTCGTGCGGGCGGTGGTCGGTGAGGGGGCCGGGACCGGCCGAGGCCGGGTGGTGGCGGGGGTCGTGACCTGCGGAGCCGGGGGCACGGACGGTGCGGTCGTCGTCCGGACGCCGTCGACCGCGAACCGCTGCTGCCAGGCGAGCACCACGGCCAGGTAGGCGTCGGAGTGGTTGTACGAGAGCACGGCCGCGCGCAGGCCCGCGGCCGTGGCGAGGTCGCGGCCGCCGGCGCAGAGGTAGGTGGCAGCCGCTGCTGCGGCGTCGTCGACGTCCTGCGGGTCGGCGACGCCGTCGTGGTCGGCGTCCTGCCCGTACCGCGCCCAGGTGCCGGGGATGAACTGCATCGGGCCCACCGCGCGGTCCCAGCGGACGTCACCATCCAGCCGACCGCCGTCGCTGTCGCGGACCGCGGCCGTCCGCGACCCGTCGAGGACGGGTCCGAGGACGGGCGGGACCGCGCGGTGGGCCGCGTCCAGCGACCGGCCGGCCAGCGAGCCGGACTCGACCTGGCCGATGCCGGCGAGCAGGCTCACCGGCAGGTGGCACCCGGCCGGGGCGGCGGCCGCCGCAGCTCGGTACGCCGCCAGCAGGGCGGCGGGCAGGCGCAGGCCGCCGACGTCCAGTCGCTGCAGCCCGGCGAGACGGGGGGATGTCGGACCCACGCCGCTCCCCGAAGGAGGCGTCGCCCCGCCGGCCCAGCCCACCTGCGTCAGCGAGGCGGGCAACGGTCCGGTCGCCACGGGCGGCGGCGGGTCGGCGGCCGGCACCGGACCCAGCTGGCGGGAGACGACGGCGGCGGCTGCCCCTGCGGGCGCCATCGGGCTCGCCCCCAGAACCGCTGCGGCGGAAGGGATCTGGGCCAGCCGCGCGTGCGGCACGGGCGACCCCGGCACCCACGACCCGGCCAGCAGCACCACGACGGCGACGGACGACGTCCGGCTGCCCACCCGCTGCCGCTCGGGCTGTCGGGGCAGCACCGGCGCCTCGACGGGGCGCGCGGGACGCCGACGCGACCGCGGCACGCGAGGCACCCGCGGACGTCGACCACGCAGCTCGCGCAGCAACCGCCAGCAGAGCAGCAGCCCGGCAGCGGCGACGAGCAGCGCCGCGGGGGTGGTCAGCCGCGCCAGGCGCGTGCCGGGCGGCCCGTGCACCCCACCGCCGACCGTCCAGGGCAGCTCGGCCCGCACCACCGGGAGCCCGGGACGTTCGGCCGCCACCGCGACGGTCCAGCGGCGCTGCGCGGTGAGCTGCACGGGCAGGGTCCACGAGCCGTCGGGCTGGCGCACGGCGTCGCCGGACGGGCCGGCCTCGGCGCCGTCCCGCAGCTCGACGTGCACGGCGCGCACCGCGGCCGGCACCGGGCGGCGCGTCTGCAGCACGCCGACGCTGACGAAGGACTCACCCGGCCGGTTGGGCGTCAGGGCTACCTGCAGCTGGAGGTCGTCGGCCTGCAGCGAGACGAGCTTGCTCGGCCGGGTGCCCGGCGTCCACTGCGGGGAGTTGGCCGGGGCCGTCGCGGCGAGCACCCCGGCGGCCACGAGCAGCGCGACCAGCACCCCGCCCTCGACGGCCACGGCGCGGCGTCCGTTCGCCCCGACGGCACCCCCGGCTCGACGACCACGGCGGTGGTTGACCAGCGCGAGCACCAGCGCGGCGACGAGGAGCGCGCCCTTGACCAGGACGAAGCGGCCGTACTCCGAGCGCCACAGCGCCGTGGTGGTGGCCACGCCGTGGCCGGCGAGCACCAGTCCGCTGGCGACCGCCAGCACCGCGGCCGTGGCCGCGACCAGGGCGAACCCGCGCGCCGGCACGACCGGACGTCGTCCCGCACCCCGTACGTGCACGACCGCCAGCGCCACGACCGCTCCGGCCCACAGGGCGGCCGAGGTGGCGTGGACGACGTCCGCCACGACGAGCACCGGCGTGCCGGTGGACGCCAGGTGGCCGCGCAGGGCGGTCGTGGTCGGGACGGCGAGCAGCGCCAGGCCGACGAGCCCGAGGTGCCAGGGTGCGACGCGCCGCTCGGGACGCCGGCCGACCACGGACGGCGCGAGCGCCAGCAGCACCACGGCCGCCGCCACCCGGGCGCCCCATCCCAGCCCGATCTCGGTCACCTGGGCCGCGACCCAGGCGTCGCGCGGTGAACCGAGCTGCGCGACCGGCAGCAGCACGGCGGCCACCAGGGCGGCGGCCGACCCGGCCCGGGCCAGCTGCTCGAGCCGGCGGCGCCGCGGCCCGACCAGCGAGGTCCCGGCGAGAAGGCTGACGACGAGCGCGCCGAGCACGGCGGCGGTCGCCCCCCACAGCACCCAGCGCCCGGCGGCCTCGAGCAGGTCCGGGGCCTCGTCGACCGTGCCGGTGCCGCTCACGGCGACGCCGACGCCGAAGGTGAGGACCCCCTCGGTGCGGTGCAGGTCATCCGCCGACAGCGTGCGCCAGTGCACGCGGTACGTGCCCTGCGGCAGCGCCGGCAGATCGGCGACCAGTCGCACCGGGTCCTCGGTGTCGACCGGCTCGTCGGCCGGTGAGGACGAGCCGTCCGCCGCGTCACGGGCGATCCGCACCGTGCCGACCGGCAGGTGGTGCCCGCCGCCGTCCACGACGTCGACGGTCGTCGACCCGACGACGACGAGCTCGCTGAAGTCCAGCTGGAGCGCGGTGGGCGCCTGATGCACCGTCTGCCCGTCAGAGGGGTTGCTCGCGGTGAGGAAGGCGTGCGCCTGCGCCTGCTGCGCGGGCCCGAGCACCGCGAGCAGGGTCAGCGCCGCCGTGGCGAGCAGGCCGCCGGCGCGGCGGACGGACATCACAGCACCGGCACGTGCTCGAGCCGGTAACCCCCGTACGAGAACGTGATCCGCTCGTCGGGCCGGATCGCAC
This sequence comes from Angustibacter peucedani, assembly GCF_054779595.1. NCBI lineage: Bacteria > Bacillati > Actinomycetota > Actinomycetes > Kineosporiales > Kineosporiaceae > Angustibacter > Angustibacter peucedani. Next base: position 72,143 of record NZ_BAAGXY010000003.1, on the reverse strand, counting down.
CACCGGTGTTCTGGTAGACGAAGTAGTACGTCTGGCCGGCGCGCATGTTGTGCCCCTGCCGCATCACGGAGATGCGGCTGGTGCCGCCGTCCCGGACCTCGCTGCTCAGCCGCGGCGGGTGGTCCTTGTCGTACTGGAACTTGGTGGCCTTCTCGGGGTCGAGCGCCACGTACGACACCTCGACGAGGCCCCCGTCGCCGACGACGGCCACCCGCGAGACGCGGATGCCCAGCGCCGCCTCCATGGCCGCGCTCTGCGGCACCTTGCCGCCGGGCGGCTCGGCCGCCCGGGCGACGACGTTGCGGACGACGAGACCACCGCTGGCCACCACGGCCACCAGCAGCACCGCGACCGCCCACTGCACCGCGGACCAGGCCGCGAGCCGCGCACGCGCGGCGGAGAGCTTCGACATGGTGCGCCCCTTTCCCCTACCCCGGGGGACCCGTGGCCGCGCGGTGCGCGCGGCCACGGGTCCCCACCTCGATCACGGAATGGTGTTGCGCGTCGACACGAAGGAGTCGAAGTACATCGTCCCCGTCGTCGACGTGTTGAGCCCTGCCACAGCGCCCAGTCGTGCGGTCTCGATGCGCAGCGACGAGGTGTTGCCGTTCTGGGTCTGGACGGTGACCCCGTCGACCAGCAGCCGCAGGCTGCCGGCCGTCGCCGCCGTCCAGTCGACCCGCACGGTGCGTGCGCCGCTGGCGAGGTCGACCCAGCCGCCGGTCAGGGCCGCCTGGGTGGAGCGGCTCAACACGGTGCGCAGCTGTCGCGTCCCGCCGTTGTTCCGCAGCTGCACCGAGAACACGGTGCCGTTGGCGCTGGTGAGGGTCTGGAAGACCGTCACCGCCGACGTCGTGTTCGTGGTGAACGTGTTGCGGTTGAACGAGAACTGCGCGTGGTAGGTCGGCTCCGCCGTCGGGGTGCTGTCCTGGACGTAGCTGGCCGGGCGCGAGGTGCTGGTGATCGCCACCTGCAGCCCCTGGTTGCCGACGGTCGGCGGGATGCCGGCCGCGGGTGTCATCGACACGTTGCCCGTCCGCGACGACCAGGCCCACGTCGTCCCGTTGTCGAACCCGTCGGAGAAGATGCCGTTCGGCGGGATGACGTTGACCTGCACCGCGACCTTGTTGCTCCAGTTCCCGGCGCCGTCCATGACCCGCAGGTTGAACTGCTGGACGCCGCGCGGCACCGTCGTCAACGGGATGACCGCGTTGGCCGTGCCCGAGGCGACGCTGACCGGAACCGTGGTCGCCTTGCCGGCCCCCGGATCGGTGGTGCCGACCCAGAACTCGGCGCGGGCGATGGTGTTGGCCTCGGTCAGCGGGGCGGAGAGCGTCGTCGAGACGGCGCCGTTGGTCGGGTTGGGCGACGCGGTGAGCGTGCCCAGCACCGGTGCGGTCTTGTCGACCAGCAGGTCGACGGTGAACATGTCGCCCCACGTGCCCGCGCCGTCCTGGCCGCGGACCGCCACGTGGTGCATCCCGTTGCTCAGCGCCTTGACCTGCGACAGCGGGATCAACCCGTAGACCGCCTCCGTGGTCGAGCCCATCGACCCGTCGACCGCAACCAGCTGCAGGCCGGTACCTCCGGCCGGCACGCCGGTCGGGTCGAGGAAGGCCTCGGCGTCGGCGACCGTGCCGGCGACGCTCGTCGCGCCGTCACCCACGGGGTCGGTGATCTGCGCCGACACCAGCAGGTACCCGGGGTTGCCCTTGTCGCTCAGGACGGCGTTGGTCGGGTTCGGGCCGACGCTCGCGGCGTCCACCGTCGGACCGGCCAGGTCGACCGTGAGGTCGATCGAGAGCGGCGGACCCCACAGCCCCAACGAGTTCTTGCTGTGGACGAACACGTGGTGCACGCCGTCCCCGAGAGCGAGGACGTCGGCCGCCGCGATGGTGGCGGTCTCGGAGACCACGCTGGCCGTGCGGTTGCGGGCCATGGCCGTGCCGGAGCCGTCGGCGCCCACGGTGTCGACGAAGTACTCGGCCGCCGTGATGGTGCCTCCGGTCGCCCGGTCGTCGCCGGTGGCGCTGATGACGACGTCCTGAGTCCCGTTGGCGGGGACGTCGGCCGCGGAACCACCCGTGGTCTGCGGCCCGGTCTTGGGCAGGTTCAGGATCGCCGAGCCGACGACGCCCCAGTTGCCGGCGGAGTCCTGCGCCCGGACGAACACCTGGTGCTTGCCGGCCGCCAGCGCGTCGAGCGCCGCGACCGAGATCGTGCCCGTCGCCCCGGTGACGGTCACCGTGCCGAACGCGCCGCTCATGGCGGTGCCGAAGCCGGGAGCCGTGAGCACGGCGTCGTCGACGACGAGCTCGGCCTGGGCGACGTTCGACCCACCGGTGGTCGCGTCGCTCAGGTCAGCCGTGACGGTGACCGGCGCGAGGCCGTTGGAGGGGTTGGGCGACAACGAGATCTTGCTCGACACCGGACCGACGAGGTCGGAGCTGGGTGCCGGCGCGGCGGTGTCGACGAAGGTCATCATGCCGCCGAACGCGATGAGCTTCGGGTCGGCCATGCGCTGGCCGTCGTTGTCGAGCCGGCTCGCGGCCTCGAAGACCGTCAGCTTCGACTCCGGCCCCGAGGGGGTCGTCAGCAGGGTGTCGACGGTCTGGCCGGGGACGACGTTCTGCGTCACCGCGGTCTCGGCGTACTTCTTCGGGTGCCCGTCGTCCGCGACCTGCAGCTGGCTGCCGCCCAGCAGGGACATGGCGTGGCTCTGCGAGCCGAGGTTCACGTACCGCAGCAGCACCCGCCGTCCCTGGTCGGTGGCCACCGGGTCGGTCTCGGGGAACGGCTTGCCGTTGATCAACCGGTAGCGCGGCGCGAAGTCGCGCATGTCGAAGCCGGTCGGGTCGGCGTTGAGCCGCGGGTCGATCTCGCTGAGCGCGAGGACGGCCTCGTCCTGGTAGGAGGTGTCCGGCATGCCGCTCACGGCTCCGTACGCCGTGCCGTCGGACGGCAGGACGACGAGCGCGCCCGCCAGGCCCATGGCGACCTGGCGCGTGCCGTTGCCGGTGTGCCCGGCCTCGTACACGAAGGTGCCGGGACGGCTGGCCACGAACGAGTACGTGCGCGTCCCGCCCGAGGCGATCCCCGTCAGGTCGTCGCCCACGGCAGAGCCGACCGCCGCGTGGCGCTGCCCCGGGAAGGCGAGCGACAGCTGCTGGCCGGCGATGCCGTTGTGCAGCGTCACGGAGACCGTGACGCCCTGGGGGACGACGAGCAGGGGCCCGGGAGCCGTGGGCGCGGCGGCGCTGTCGGTCGAGAAGCCCCAGATGGGCAGGGTCCGACCGAGGAACGTCGTCGTGCCGGTGGAGGCGTACAGGTCGCAGGTGGCCGTCGCGCCGGACACCGTGCACCCGCGCGGGCTCAGCCGGCCCACGGGGGCGGCCGCCGACACCGCGGCACCCGCCGCGCGCACCTGGGTGCGCGGGGCGGCGTGCGCCGCGGTGGTCGGCAGGCCGAGGAGCACCAGCCCGGTGACGACGGCCGCCGGCAGGAGCCGGCCGGCGCGACGACGGCCCGTGGTCAGGTCAGGGTGAGTGGTCATCGCTCGTCCCTCAGTTCGCCGGGCAGCCGGCGGGCGGGTCGATGCGGAAGACCGTCATCATGCCGCCGAACGCTGCGCCGTAGTTGGTTGCCTGCTCGAGCGCGTGGCTGTGGGCGATGTGGTAGTACTCGCCGCACTCGTTGTTGGACGTGATGTTCGTCGGCAGGTCGCCCTTCTGGCCGAGGTACCCGCTCTCGCTGAACCACGTGTCCGGGCCGACGAGGTCCTGGTCGGTGATGACCGGCAGGGTGGTCGGCAGCGGGTTGGTGGCGACGTCCCACTGCTCGACGTCGCGCCAGTCCATCAGCACGTCCAGCGACTGCCCGGGGGCGACGTCCAGGTCGTACTTGAGGAACGACAGGTCCTGGTGGGCCGGCCCCTCCAAGGCGTGGCCGTCACGGTTCACGACGCGCTCGTCGCTGCCGTGGGGGTGGAACGGGTAGTTGACCGAGCCGGCGTTGAGGTAGCGGATCGCGGCCGGCAGCGGGTTGGTCGCCGCGTCGTACGGCTTGATGTGCACCAGCGCGCCGTACGGCTGCGTCGGCAACCAGCTGGCCCCGTTGGGCGCCAACGTGTCCGGCATGCTGCGACCGTTGATCATGAAGTACCGCGCCTTGTAGGCCGAGGGGTCCACCGCCTGGTCGCGCTCGACTGCGAGGTGCACGTCGGGAGCGATCTCGGACAGCAGGTACACGTAGTCCTTGGCCGGGTTGAACGCGGAGTCCGACCGGTCGTTGAGCCAGCTGCTGTGGCCCGCGGGGCGCACCACGAGCGCGCCGTACAGGCCCATCTGCACCTGCTTGTCGACGTCCGTGCCGCTCTTGTACAGGTAGGTGCCGGGGCTGCCGGCGGTGAAGGTGTACGTCACCGAGCCGCCGAGGGCCGAGGCCGCCTGCACCATCGAGGTCAGCGAGCCGCCGCCGTCCAGCTGCGGCTGCGCCGGGTTGCCGTTCGCCCTCACCCCGGTCTGCCCGGGGAAGATGATCGACGTCGCCTCCGGCAACGAGTTGTGCAGGACGACGGTCACGGCCTCGCCCGCGGTGACGCACAGCGTCGGGCCGGGCAGCTGGAAGCCGCGCTTGCTGTTGCCGTAGCTCCACATGTAGATCGAGTTGCCGTCCGGCGTCGAGACGTAGCCGCCGCTCGCGGTGAGCGAGAAGGTGTTGTTGGTCTCGGTGTCGCACGCGAGCCCTTCGGACGTCGCGGCCTGGGCGCCGGGCAGCGTGATCAGCGCGGTGCTCGCCATCACGGTGGCCAGCAGCCCCGTCAGCACGAGCCGCAACCGGGCGCGGGATGTGGTCCTCATCGTGTTCTCCTCCGTCCGGCCGCGGTCACGTGTTGGGGTTGGTCTGGCGCGGCAGGGTGCCCGCCGGGCGGACGACGATCTTGGTGAGCATGCCGCCGTAGCCCGGGCCGCCACCGTTCTGCAGGTACGAGTACTTGCGGTCGTAGAGCAGGTACTCGCCCGGCTCGGGCGCCACGAAGATGACGTCCCGGCTCTCGCCCGGGCCGACGTCCACGCTGTTGGTGGTGATGTAGTTCGTCGTGCCGTCCCGGCCGCGCAGCAGGCTGGCGTCCTTCGCCACGACGGTCAGGTCGATGTCGTCGACCGTCATCGAGTGGTTCTGGTACCCCAGGCTCGAGAGCCGCAGCAGCACGCGGTCACCGCTGTTGCACTGCACGAGCGAGGAGATCGGCTGGTACTGCAGGCGTCCCGCCGCGTCGCCGGCCGGCGGCACCATGGTCCCTCCCGCCCCGCGAGAGCCGTTGCCCGCCAACGTGTCCGGGTACGCGCGCCCGTTCAGGAGCCAGAAGCTCGGGTCGTAGTCGGTCCAGTCGTTCACCTGGATGTGGGCGTCGCGGAAGTGCGCTGCCGACCACAGCTCGGTGATCATGAACGCGAACTCGCGGTCGTAGGCCGTGCTGCCGTCGCCGTCGTTGTAGGCGTAGCGCTCGCCGGCGTGCAGGGGCGTCTTGTTCTGCTTGGGCCGCACGAAGACCATGCCGGTCATGCCCATCTGCACGTGCTCCACGTCCTCGAAGTGGCAGTGGTACATGTACGTGCCGGCGTCGTGCGGGCGGTAGAAGTAGGTCAGGTCGCGGCCGATCGGCACGGCGAGCGAGAGCTCGGGAACGCCGTCGAAGAGCGGGATCGCGTTGACGAACCCGTGCCAGTGCAAGGTGTGCCCGTCGAACAGGTCCGGCCGCTGCACCAGCCCGAGGTTGGTCAGCGTGAGGTAGATGTCGTCCTCCTCGTCGAAGGACAGCATCGGCGCGCTGATCTGCGCCTTGCCGCGCTGGGCGGCGACCTGCTGGGCGGTGAGCCCGGTGACATCGCGGAACCCGAACACGTAGGTGTCGAACGGGCTGGGCGCGTAGGAGTCGGGGAAGAAGGGCAGGTCCTCGGGTGATGCTCCCGGCATCGAGACCCACCCGTCGGTGCCCACCAGGTGCATGTCCTTGCGCGGGTGGGTGACCGCAGCCGCGACCGCCGTGCGGGCGGAGGCGTTGGCGACCTGGCCGCCGATCAGGCGGCTCCCGGCCACGGCCGCCACCAGGCCCGCCCCGCCGGTGAGCAGGGAGCGTCGGGTGAGGCCGGTGCGAGGCGTCGTGTCGTTCACGGTGTTCTCCCCGTGGTCGGTGCTGGTCATGGCAGGAGCTGGTCGGAGCCGGCGTCGTACCGCCGGGCCGGGGCGGGCGACGGACGGGCGTCGCCGTCGATGTCGCGGGTGGGAGCGGCGACGGTGTAGACCCAGCCCGAGGAGCCGGGACCCCAGCGCACCGAGGTGCTGGCCGAGCCGCGCCCGTAGGCCGCCGACGACGTCCCGGCGAGGTGGTAGTCACCCAGCAGGTTCGGCGGCAGGATCTCGGCCACGATCGCCGCCTGGCGGAACGCCGGGTAGCTGCGCGAGGCCAGGACGTCGACCGTCACGTCGAACGGCGACTTCAGCCCGGGGGTGTCGGTGACCGTGGTCGTGGTGCCCGGGTCGACGTTCGTCGTCGTCTGGACGACGGAGCTGACCGGGGTGAGCACCGCGGACGGGTCGTCGGCGACGCCCATGTCCCAGTTGTCGGTGGTGTTGTCGCTGCCGTCCGGCAGCTTGCCGCCGATCCCGTAGACGTAGCCTCCGCTGAAGCTGCCGGACCGGTTGTCCCAGAACACGTCGTCCAGCAGCGTGGGCTTGCTGAAGGTCGTCGCGCCGAGGGTCGCCGAGCCCGGGAACAGCGAGGTGTTCCGCAGCCGGGACTGCAGCAGATCGCTGTTGGTCGCCGTCGACAGGCCGGCCGGGTCGGCCGTCCCGTTGCTCGTGACCGCGGTCGCCGTGGTGAGGTTGCGCGCCACGGTGTTGCCGACCACGTTCACGAACGCCGCGTCGTCCAGGGCGATACCGCCGCCCTCGTGGGTCGAGACGTTGTTGGCGATGGTGTTGTTCGAGATGGTGATCGTCTCGGGGTTGGTCCGCGAGATGTGCGAGCCGCTCACCTGCAGCAGCCGGATGCCGCCGCCGTCGTCGTTCGCCAGGTTGGTCTGGATCTGGTTGGCGTCGATGGTGACCGGCCCGGTGCCCTCCGACAGCTGGGTGGGCAGCTCCGGCAGCTCGCCGGCGAGCATGATCCCGCCGCCCTCGTCGTAGGACTGGTTGAACCACACCCGGTTGTTGGTGATGCGGCCGCCGACGGAGTTGCCGACGAGCAGGCGCTCGAGGAGGGTCGAGCGGCTCTGGTAGCCGTAGGCGGTCATGGCGCCGCCGTACTCGGCGGAGAAGTTGCCGCAGATGGCGTTGCCGTCCACCTGGTAGCCGTCGCTGCCGTCGAAGATGCCGATGCCGCCGGCGAGGTTGGTCCCGCCGTTGTCACGGATCTGGTTGCGGGAGAGCACGAACCCGTAGTTGCGCAGGTTCCCGGCGTAGGGGGTGCCGACGCGCACGCCGCCCCCGTACGACCCGCCGTTGCCCCGGATGACGTTGTCGGTCACCCGCAGGTTCACAACCCCGGAGTGGACGAACACGCCGCCGCCCTGGGTGACGAGCGCACCGTTGGCGCCGTACGGCGTCTTGATGCCGCCGTTGACCTCGTTGATGCTCGTCGGGAAGTCGCTCTGCGCGCCCCCACGGATCGTGAAGCCGTCGATCGCCGGGTAGTAGCTGACCGGCACGACGCCCACCTTGGTCGGGTCGTTGAGCACGGTCACCACCGCGGCGTCCGGCACCGCGGCCGGCCCGCTGTAGGTCAGCCCGCTGAGCAGCGCGATCCAGTCGGTGCCGCTGGGGTTGTCCGGGTTGAAGCCGGAGCCGTCGATGATCGAGCCCGGCACGAAGGTGCCCGCCGAGTCGAAGCCGCCCGGCCCGACCCCCTGGATCCGCACCTGGTGGTGGACGATGACGTTCTCGGTGTACTCACCCTGCGGGTTCGCCGTCGTCCGGGCGTTCGGCCAGACGACCACCAGCCAGTAGCGGCGCGAGGTCGTCGGGTTGGCGGCCTCGAGCGCGGCCTGGACCGTCGCGTAGGGCTTGCCCGGACCGACCTCGGCCAACCGGGGGTTGGTCGGCGTGAGGCCGAGCGTGGCGTTGTTCGTCGGGTCGAGCACCTGCACGGTCAGCCCGTTGACGCTGCGCTGGCCGTTGCCCGCGCGGATCGCCAGGGTCTGCGGCCCCGACGCGATCGAGCTGGGCACGGTCGCCACGATCTGCTTGTCGTTCCAGGTCGTGGTGGTGAGCACCGTGCTGCCGAGGGTCACCTGACCGGTTCCCTTCGTCGCTCCGAACCCGCTGCCGGTGACGGTCAGCGTCTGGTTGGCACCGTTCTTGCGCAGGTACGGCTTGTCGACCGCCAGCGGCTGCGGCTGTGCCGCGTCGAGGTCGCACATGGTGGCGTTGGCCTGGGTCGAGCCGGGCGACAGCGCCGTCGTGGCCACCTGGGTGGGGGCGGTGTCGGTCACCGTGTAGAGCCCCGGCCAGGCCTGGAAGTTGGTCGCGATGGTGCGGAACCGCGGGTTGTAGTCCGCGTTGGGGTGGTCCGGCGTGCCGGGGTCGTTCCCCACGAAGCGGTACATGCCCGGGCAGGGACCGGCCGGCAACGGGCAGTTGTACGTCGACGTCGAGGGCTCGAGCGCCTCGTACATGCCGTTGAAGTCGGTGTGCACGGTGTCCATCAGCCGCCCGGTCCAGTCGTACAGACCCATCGGCACGTCCGGCAGACCCTGCGCCTCGCCGTAGTTGATGCTGCGCCGGTCGAGCGAGAGCCCGAGGTCGTTGATCGTCAGGCCCCAGAAGTAGGTCGGCAGGGGCACGGGGGTGAAGAGGTTGAAGTTCGGCGCGGTCGCCTGGTTGCTGCGCACCGTGACGAGCTTGTCGGCGCACGACGGGCGCATCTGGCCCTCGAACGGGCTGCCGCCGCCGTCGATGAAGTTCTGGTTGGTGACGTGGACCTGGTGCAGGTCACCGACGCAGTCGGAGACGATGCCACCGGTCTGGGACGGGTCCTGCGACGGCGGGGTCGGGTCGGCCGGGGGCGGCCCGGGGACGTCGTTCGCCTGCGCCACCGTCGGCGGGTAGTTCTCCTGCGGCAGGTACCCGTCGCCGTCGAAGACGTTGACGTCCTCCTCGCGCGTCACCTGGTACATGTCGCCGCCGCCCACCGGGTTCTGCGGCATCTCGACCGAGACGATGTAGTCGGTCGCCCGCAGCGGCTGCTCGTCGTAGCCGGCCGCAGCCAGGTCCGCGTACAGCGGCAGGCTCAGGTCAGGAGCGGGGTTGTTCGGGTTGCCCGGCGGGTAGAGGTTCAACTTGGAGGTGCCGAACCCGTAGTTGCCGTTGACCTCCTGGCTGAAGCCGTCGGGGCCGTTCTCCATGGCGCCGGTCTGGAACCCCATCATCGGCGACTCGACGCACTTGCGGTTCGCGGCGGCGCCGAACTCCGGCAACGCCTGCTGCCCGGTGAGCGGCTGCCCGTTGTACATCCGGGCGGTGCAGCCGCGCGGCGGCTGCCAGGTCTCGGACGTGTAGGCGTCCTGGATCTCCGGACCCTTCAGGAGCGCACCGGTCGTCCCGTCGATCTGGTAGCCCTGGCGGCAGAGGTCGGCCGGCGTCGACTCCTCGCACGGCACCGGCACGTACAGGTGCACCGGGATCCCGGAGACGCCCGGCTGGTAGGACTCGGTGGCCGCGTCGGCCGGGTCGAGCTCGTTGCGGGTCGTGTCGTACGTGACGGTGCCGACGATGCCGCCGTTGGTCCCGTTGTCGTAGGGCTGCACGCCCCAGTCGACCCGACCGCCGAGCCCGATGACGTCGAGCACGTTGATGTCGACCGCGCTGCCGAGCAGCGTCGTCGGCTTGGGGTCGTTCTCCGCCTGGTAGGTGATGCCGGTGCTCTGGTACCGGGTGTTGAATCCCTCCAGTACCAGCCACCGGCTCAGCGGGTACGCCTCACGGATGTCGTACACGCCGGCGTCGTCGGTGACGACGGTGTTCGTGTACTGGTCCATCAGGGAGTTGTCGCGCTCGCGCAGGGTCAGCGCGAAACCGGGCACCGCGCCTTCACCGTTGTCGCGCTTGCCGTTGCCGTTGTCGTCGACGAAGACGGTGCCGTGGATGTGCGTGAACCAGCCGACGAGCATCTTGTTGCCGACGTCGACCATCTCGCCGTCGTGGACCTCGACCTGGAACGACCACAGGATGTAGTCCTGGTCGTCGTCCCAGACGGTCAGGGAGTACGTGCCGTCCGGCACGTGCTGGATGTCGAAGCTGCCGTCCGCGTTGCCGCGCCCGACGTAGACGGCGGCGTCACCGGCGTCCAGGTCCGACAGCGCGATCCACGGGCTCTTGATCGGCCCGCCGACCTTGGCCCCGGCGAAGCCGGTCTCGGGAACGACCTGGCCGTTCTGACCACCGACGTAGGGCAGGCCGGCCACGGCCACGCCCTTGATCTCGCCGGTCGGGGTGGTGCGGGTCAGCGCACGGGTCCGCACGAACCCGAAGTGCACGTACGGCACGAGCTCGGCGCCCTTGGTCTGCTCGGTGTCGAAGCCGGTCTCGCCCTCCTGCTGCCAGATGTCGTGGTCGTGACCGCCCTCGAGGGTCGTCGTCTGCACCCAGCGCTGGCCACCGGTCAGCACCGGAGGCGAGACCGTCGCCGCGTACCGGTCCGGGCCGAGGTTCGGGATGATGATCTGGCCGGACGAGTTGCTGCGGCAGATGCCGGTCGACCGGGCCGTGTCCACCACCGGCTTGTCGTTGCTGTCGAACACGATCGGGTTGCCCTGCACGCCCCCGACGTGGCGGTAGATCGTGCAGAGCGGGTTGCCGTAGTAGTCGGTGCTGACCGGTCCGAGGACGTCGGTGAGGTTGGCGGTGAAGCCGCTCAGCCCCTGCTCGGCGTCGACCTCGTACGTGCCGTCGACCGGCGCCATGTCGTTGAAGACCTGCAGCCGGATGGTCTGCAGCGGCATCGGCGACGGCTGCATCTCGACCAGCACCCGCTGGGACGAGCCGGCGGCGACGGTGAAGTGCGCGCCGTCGATCTTGAAGCCGTCGGCGGTCACCGAGATCAGGTACTTGCCGACCGGCAGGCCGGTCAGGGCCGTGCCGTCGTCCAGGGTCGCCTGGTCGCCCTGCGCGACCACGGGCGCGACGCCCGCCGTCGTGCGCAGCGACGGCCAGTCGCAGGTGTCGGCCCAGTCAGGGTCCGAGGCCAGGCCTGGCAGGCAGTGCTCGGGCGCGTCCTTCGGGTTGCCGGTGGGATCGGCGTTGACCATCCAGTGGTACTCGCCGATCGCGTCCCCGGCGTGCACGAAGCCGGGCCCGCTGTTGACCGAGCGGGCGCTCTGCACGTGCAGCGTGATGCTGCCCGGCGCTCCCGGATCGGCCGCGCGGGCCTGCTGCACCAGTCGAGGAAGCGTCAGCTGCGCTGCCACGACCGCGAGCACCGCGGCCACGACGACGAGCACCCGCACTCGCAGAACTGCAACACCCATGACGACCTCCAGCTGTGAGCCCTGTCGCAGAGCGTCACGCCCCGGGCGGCGCGTCGCGGCGCGAAGGACGGCCCGATCACGTAACGTTCATCGGACGCCATGCCGCGGTCATCCCGGCTCATGCAGCCGTCACGATCCGTGAGCCGCCTGTCATCCGGCGGTCATCCTGGGGCCGCCCATTCACGGCAAATCCCACGAACCGCTCGGCGTCCGGACGACGTTTCGCCATTTCGGTGGCGAGCCGCACCGGGGCGACCCCATGCTGACCGAGCCGGGAGGCACAGGACCTAGGGGAAGCCGTATGGCCAAGGTGATGGTCGTGGACGACGAGCCACGGATCCGCACGTACCTGAGCCGATCGCTGTCGGCCCAGGGCCACACCGTGTACGAGTCCCCGGACGGCCAGGACGCGCTGGACCAGCTGGAGCAGCACGACGTCGACCTGCTGCTGCTCGACCTCGTCATGCCGCGCGTCGGCGGGCTCGGGGTGCTGCAGGCGCTGGGCCAGCGCGAGAGCGCGCCGCCCGTCATCGTCCTGTCGGCCGTCACCGACATCTCCGCGCGCATCCAGGCGCTCGACGGCGGGGCGGTGGACGTCATCGCCAAGCCGTTCTCGTCGGCCGAGCTCGCGGCGCGGATCCGCCGGCACCTGCACCACCAGGCGCCGCCGTCGACCGGCGAGCAGCGGTACCTGGAGGCGGGCGGGGTGCGGCTGGACCTGCACCGCCGGCGCGCGGTCACCGCGGGCGGCGCGGTGGTGCTCAGCGAGCGCGAGTTCGCGCTGCTGGCCCACCTGATGCGACGCGCGGGCGACGTCTGCTCGCGCGAGGAGCTGCTCCACGACATCTGGGACCTGGACTTCGACCCGGGCAGCAACGTCGTCGACGTCTGCGTCCGGCGGTTGCGCGGCAAGCTGAGGCCGGACCCCCCGATCGAGACGGTGCGCGGTGCTGGGTACTGCTTCTACGACCGCTGAGGCGGTCGAGGCCGCCCGCCGGGTGCGGCCCACGCCCGACCGGCCCCTCCTGCTGCTGGGGTGGACGGTCTGGGGAGCGGCCTGCGCCGTCGCGATGTACGTGCTGCCGGGCGAGGAGACGATCCCCTACCACCTGGGCTGGGCCGGCTTCGCCCTGGCGTTCGGCCTCAGCGCCTGGCGGCGCTGGCAGCTGGTGACCGCACTGGCCGGCTACACCGTGCTCACCGGCGTGGTCCTGTGCCGCAGCGCGTGGCAGGGGAACATCGGGTGGGAGGAGACCACCGAGATCCCGCTGATGTTCCTGCTGGCGCAGCTGATGGTCTGGCACTTCTACCGGCGGCAGAAGGCGTTGCAACAGGCCACCTTGCTGGCCGAGCGCGACATCCAGGCGTCGCGCGACCGCGAGCGGCTGATGCGCCTGACCTCGCACGAGATGCGCACGCCGCTCACCATCGCCCGCGGCTACGTCGACCTGCTGCGCGAGCGCGCGGCCGACCTGGAGGACCAGCAGGACCTCGACGTCGCCGCCGACGAGCTGAACCGCCTGTCGCGCGTGAGCGACCGGCTGATCCGGATGATCCGGCTGCAGGACGAGTTCGGGTCGGAGGTCGTGGACCTCGACGACGTGATGCGCCAGGCGGTCGAGCGGTGGCGCGTCGTCGTCGACCGCCGGTGGGTGCTCGAGGCCGACGCCGGCCGCGCCCTGGTGACGCCCGAACGCGTGCGGACCTGCCTGGACACGTTGATCGAGAACGCGATCCGCTACACGGCCGTGGGCGACACTATCCGTCTGGTCGGCACGCGCCAGCAGCTGCACGTGGTGGTCGCGGTGCTCGACTCGGGCGTCGGCCTGACCGACGGCCAGATCATGGCGATCAACGCCGGCGAGCCCAGCACGGCCGCGCTGGAGCCCGTGGTCGACCCGTTGGCCGGCACGGGCCTCGGGCTCGGGATCGTCCGCGAGATCGCGCACGCGCGGGGCGGGACGCTGCACGCCTCCCGAGCCCCCGAGGGCGGGGCGGCCTTCACCCTGATGCTGCCGCTGCGGCCCCCGGCGCGCGCGCCGCGCCTGAAGGTGCCGCACGGCTCGAGCTACGCGCCCGTCGTCCCCTCCCTGCCGCCGGTCGAGCTCGAGCGCCCGGCCCCTGCGGCCCTCCCCCGACCGCGGGTCAGCTGAGGAGCAGCTGCCAGGTGCCGGCCGCGACGCCGGCGGCGATCGCGACGGCCGTGAGCACCAGCGCGCCGAGCACCACGACGGCGTCCGCCGGACGCAGTCGGCTCGGCCGGGCCCAGGTGCGCGGCAGGCCGGTGCCGAAGCCGCGCGACTCCATGGTGGTGGCGAGGGTCGCGGCGCGTCGGATCGCGAGCACCAGCAGCGCGAAGACCTGGCCGAGGGCCGCCCGCACCGCGCCGACGAGCCCGTCGCCGCCGAGGCCGCGCGCCCGCCGGGCCAGCGTCATCGAGCGCCAGTCGGCCGCCATCACGCCGAACATCCGGGTCGCGGCCAGCGCCGCCAGCACGAACCGCGCCGGCAGCCGCAGCACCTGCGCCAGCCCGTCGGCCAGGTCGGTGGGGTCGGTGGTCGACAGCAGGACGACGCCCGGGACGCCGATCGCCAGCACCCGCAGCGCGATCGCGGTGCCCGAGGTCAGCGAACCGGTCGTGATGCTGAACGGACCGAGCCCCGCCAGCACCGAGCCGGAGTCCTCGCCGAACAGCGTGGCGGCCAGCCCGGCAGGGACCGCGCCCACGACCAGCACCACCCCGCGACGCGCCAGCGCGCGCCACCGCACCCCGGCCAGCGGCAGCAGCGCCAGCTCGAGCAGCAGCGCGACACCGGCGGTGACCACGTCGACGCTCAGCAGCAGGCCGAGCGCGACGACGGTCGAGGCCGCGAGCTTGGCGACCGGGTTGGCGCGCGCCAGCGGGGCCGTCAGGTCGAGCCCGGCGTCGGTGCGCGGGTCGGCGAGGACGCTCATGCCGGCACCGGCTCGCGGGCCGGACGTCGGGGCGCCGGCCCGTCGAGGGCCAGGACGTCGTCCGCGAGCGCCGCGACGAGCGCGCGGTCGTGCGTCACCGCCAGGACGCCGGTGCCGTCGGCGACGAGCTCGCGCAGCAGCCGCACCAGCTCGGCCCAGGTGCGGGCGTCCTGCCCGAAGGTCGGCTCGTCGAGCACCAGCAGCGACGGCGCGGTGGCGAGCGCGGTGGCGACCGAGAGCCGGCGCTGCTCGCCCCCGCTGAGCGTGAACGGGTTGGCGCGCGCGAGGTGGTCGAGCCGCAGGCGCTCGAGCAGCTCGTCGACGCGTGCCGCGACCAGCGCCGGGTCGCGCCGGGCCTGCTGCGGGCCGACCGCCAGCTCGTCGCGCACCGTCGAGGCGACGAACTGGTGCTGCGGCTCCTGGAACACCGTGCCGATCCGGGTCACGAGCTGACGGGCCCGCCACCGCGACGGCGTCGGCCCGGCGCCGCGGGCCAGCGCCGGCTCGGCCACCAGCTGGCCGGCCGCAGGACCCACCAACCCGGCCAGCACGTGCGCGAGCGTCGACTTGCCCGCGCCGTTCGGACCGACGAGGCAGGTGGCCCGCCCGGCGTGCAGCGCGAGGTCCAGGTCGCGGACGACGGGCAGCGACCGCGGCGGCGCCACCGCCAGGCCACGCCCGGTGAGCAGCGGCGCGCCCGCGGGGGTCGGCGCTCCTGCGGCCCGGGCCGGCCCGACGTCCCGGCGCGCACCGTGCTCGTCGAACACGGACGGCACCCAGATCCCCTGCGCGGCAAGGGAATCGCCGTACCGGTCGAGGACGTCGGCAGGTGCCCCGTCAGCGACCACGCCGCCCCCGGGCTCCAGCACGACCACGCGGTCGACGTCGTCCAGCCAGTCCACGACGCGGTGCTCGACGACGACGAGCGTGGCACCGGTGGCGGCCACGACGCGTCGGACGCTCTCGCGCAGCAGGGCGGCGCCGTCCGGGTCGAGCATGGCGGTGGGCTCGTCGAGCAGCAGCAGCCCCGGCCGCATGGCGAGCACGCCGGCCAGCGCGAGCCGCTGCCGCTCACCGCCCGACAGGTGCGACGTCGGGTGCGAGCGCCCGTACGGGAACCCGACGAGCTCGAGCGCCTCGTCGACCCGCGGCCAGATCTCGGCCGGCGGCACCGCGAGGTTCTCGAGCCCGAAGGCCGCGTCGTCGCCGCAGCGGGCGAGCACGGTTTGGGCGTCGGGGTCCTGGAGCAGCAGGCCAGCACGGGCCTGGCCTCCGGCGCGCGCCGAGGCCGCGGGCACGCCGCCCAGCAGCAGGGCGCCCTCGGACTCCCCGCCGTTCTCGTGCTCGCGCACGCCGTCGGGCCGGGTGAGCTGCGGCTCGCCGAGCAGGCCCGCCGCGCCCGCGAGCAGCGTCGACTTGCCCGCCCCGCTGGGTCCGAGCAGCAGCACGCGCTCGCCGGGTGCGACGTCCAGGTCGACGCCGCGCACCGCCCAGGCCTGGCGTCCGGCGTGCCGCCAGCCCCACCCGCGGGCGGCGAGGCCCACGGGCGGGGTGGTGCGGTCGAGGACCACGACGACGTCCGGGGTCAGACGCGCGCGGCCGTGCGCCCGGACGCGAGCGGTGCGAGCACGCCGGTGCCGGCGAGCGCGCGGGTGAGCGCCCACGAGCCGCCGCCGGCGACCACCGCGCCCGACAGCGCGAGCAGGCCGGCGTACACGAGGTTCCACGTCGCCGACTGCGTCGTGTAGTACAGCGTGAGGTCGCAGGTCGAGATGACCAGGCCGGCCACCGCGCCGGACGCCACCGCGGTGGGCAGGCCGAAGCGGCGGTACAGCAGCAGGGCCAGGACGATCTCGGCGCCCAGGCCCTCCACCAGCCCGTACCAGACGACCGAGAAGCCCCACTGGCTGCCGATCAGCGCCGACACCACGGCGGCGACGAGCTCGACGAACGTGGCCGCGCCCGGACGACGGACCACCAGCCCGCCCAGCACGCCGGGCAGCAGCCAGACGCCGCCGAGCAGCGCCACCGCAGGGGTCGCGCCGAAGGGCGCCGCCAGCGTGGCGTTGTTGGCGTTCCAGACGGCGAACAGCAGGCCGCCGGCCACGCCGAGGACGCTGGCCACGACGATGTCGACGACCCGCCAGGGCGCGCGGGCGCTGGCCAGCGAGAAGGCGAGCCAGGCCGCGACCAGCGCGATGATCAGGCCGGCGGGCAGGGCGAGGTCGCTCAGCGGCGTCCCGAACAGCGAGGTGCCGGACGGCAGGCCGACGAGGTACACCGCCAGCCCGAGGACGACGCCGACGGCGGCGACGACCAGCGCGGCGCGCGGGGTCGTGCGGGGGGTGGTGCGGGAGGTCGGGCTCGCGTCGAGCCCGGGCTCCGTGGTGCGTGCGGTCATGCTGGGTCCCTCCGGTAGGAGGGGGACCGGGCCGCCGTCACCTTGCCGCGCTGCTGAGCGCGACCGCGTGCCGGCGACCTGGTGAGATGCTCGACTCCCTTCGCCGGTGCTAACCGGAGCAGGTTCGAGGGTCTGCGGACGGGCCGCACTCTCAGCGCCTCGCGGCGCTCCCCTGTCGTGTGGCTCCACGGTACACCCGGGTGCGACACTCGGCCCGTGCTGCTGCGGATGATGCGAGGACGCCGGACGGGCTCGCCGTCCCCGGTGGCGCGCCTGCTCGCGCTGCTCGTGGTCGTCGGGCTGCTGGCCATCACCGCGCCGGTCGTCGGGCCGCCCGCCGTGCGCACGGTGCGTTGGCTGAGCAGCCTGCTCTGAGGCAGGCTGGGGCCATGAGCGCACTGCCGTGGAAGGTCCTGGGCACGGGCGGAGCCGTGCTGTCCGGCATCGCCGCCAAGAAGATCATCACCACCGGGTGGAAGGCCGCGACCGGCAACCCGCCGCCGGCCAACCCCGAGCATCCCGACACGTCCTGGGGCGAGGCGATCGCCTGGGCCGTCGTCAGCGGCGCGATCATCGGCGTGGCCCGCATGCTCGCCGCCCGCAAGGCCGCCGACTACTACCGGCACTCCACCGGCCACCTCCCACCCAAGATGCAAGAGGTCGGCTGACCCTCCGCCACCGCCGCAGTTGATCACGTGATGCATGCGCAGGCGTGCTTCACGTGGGCTGCAGCACCCGACAAGCGCACGCAACCCTCGACAAGTACCCGCCGCCGGCGCCACGACCCAGCGGCCCGGACGACGGCACGCGGCTCAGAGGTCGAGCGCGCGGGCGATCGGCACGCCGGGCCGGTAGGCGAGGTGCCGGTACGTCGGGGCGTCGAGCACCGTGAGGTCGGCCCGCGCCCCGACCCCCAGGTGGCCGACGTCCGAGCGCCGCAGCGCGAGCGCGCCGCCGGCGGTCACGGCCCAGAGCGCCTCGGCCGGCGAGAGCCCCATCTCGCGCACGGCGAGCGCGACCACCAGCGGGATCGAGGACGTGAAGCAGCTGCCGGGGTTGCAGTCGGTCGCCAGCGCGACGACCACGCCCGCGTCGACGAGCGCTCGCGCGTCGGGGTAGGGCGAGCGGGTCGAGAACTCGACGCCCGGAAGCAGCGTCGCCACCGTGCCGTCGCGACCGGACGTCGGCGCCGCACCCGCGAGCGCGTCGACGTCGTCCGTGGTCAGGTGGGTGCAGTGGTCGACGCTCGCCGCGCCGAGCTCGACCGCGAGCCGCACGCCCGGACCGGCCGAGAGCTGGTTGCCGTGCACGCGCGGCAGCAGGCCTGCCGCGATCCCGCCCGTGAGCACCTCGCGCGCCTCGTCGCCGTCGAAGGCGTGCGGGCTGGCCGGCTCGCAGAAGACGTCGACCCAGCGGGCGTGCGGGCGGCAGGCCTCGAGCATCGGGCCGGTCACGAGGTCGACGTACGCGCGGCGGTCGGTGCCGGCGGGCACGACGTGCGCCCCCAGGAACGTCGTCTCGTCGGTGACCTCTGACGCGACCCGCAGGCTGCGCCGCTCGTCGGCGACCGTCAGCCCGTAGCCGCTCTTGACCTCGACCGTGGTGGTGCCCTGCGCCCGCATCTCGGCCACCAGCGCGCGCAACCGCGCGAGCAGCAGCTCGTCCGGCGCCTCGCGCGTGGCGGCCACGGTGGTGGCGATGCCGCCGCCGTCGTACGGCGCGCCGGTCATCCGCGCCTCGAACTCGCGCGCTCGGTCGCCCGCGAACACCAGGTGGCTGTGCGAGTCCACGAAGCCGGGGACGACGGCCCGCCCGCTGACGTCCACCTGCGCGTCGGCGTCGGGCGCCTCGAGCGCCGGGCCGACCCACGCGACACGGCCGTGCTCGACGACGACGGCCGCGCGCTCGACCACTCCCAGCCGCGAGCCGTCGCCGAGCGCCGGGTCGTTCGTCACGAGCTCGGCGATCCCGTTGATCAGCACGCTGCTCATCGGGCGTCCTCCCAGATCGGGTCGATCGCATCACGCAGCAGGCGGGCGACGTCCCCGAGCACGTGCTCGCCGTCCCGGACGACGACCCGGCCGGCGTTGACGACGGTGCGGACGTCGGCCGCCGTGGCGGCGTAGACCGCTTGGGCCGCAGCGCTTCCCGCCGTGCGCACGCTGCCCAGGTCGACGCTCACCAGGTCGGCGGTCGCGCCCACCTCGAGCCGCCCGGCCTCGGGCCAGCCGAGCGACTGGTGCCCGGCCGACGTCAGCGCGTCGACCAGCTCCGACGGCGCGAACACCCCGCGCTCCAACGTGAACAGCCGCTCGTGCATCTCCAGCGCGCGCGCCTCCTCGAGCAGGTCGACCACCGCGTTCTGGTCGCTGCCGAGGCAGATCGGGCTGCCGTGCTGCGACATCAGCCGCGCCGGCCCGATGCCGTCGGCCAGGTCGCGCTCGGTGGTGGGGCACAGGCAGATCGAGGTGCCGGTGCTGCCCAGCAGCTCCATGTGCGGGTTCACCGTCGCGTGCACCATCGTGCTGCGCTCGCCGAGGGCGTCGGCCGCGGCCATCAGCTCGGTGGGCGACAGCCCGTAGAACTGGAAGGCGGCCTGGTTCTCGGCCACCTGCTCGCTGAGGTGCGCGTGCAGCGGCAGCTCCGGGAAGGCCGCCGCCACCTCGCCCATCTCGATCCGCGGCACCCCCCGCACCGAGTGGATCGCCGTGCCGACCCGGAACCCGTCGTCGGCCTTCAGCTCACCCACCCGCGCCGCCCAGCGCGAGGCCGAGCCGTCCGAGAACCGTTGCTGCACAGCGTCCGGTCGGGTGTGCCCCTCCGCGGTGAGCCCGCCCGCGAGGTAGCAGGCGTCGAGCAGCGTGAGACGCACGCCGGCGTCGCGCGCCGCCTGCCGCAGGGCCTCCGCCATCGCGTTGGGGTCGTCGTACGGCGTGCCGCCCGGCGCGTGGTGCAGGTAGTGGAACTCGCCGACGCACGTCACGCCCGCCAGCGCCATCTCGGCGAACGTCGCGCGCGCCAGCGCCAGGTAGGAGTCGGGGTCCAGCCGCGACGCCACGGCGTACATGCGCTCGCGCCAGGTCCAGAAGGTGCCGCCCTCGTCGTGCGTGCGGCCGCGCAGGGCGCGGTGGAAGGCGTGCGAGTGCGCGTTCGCGAAGCCGGGCAGCACCAGCCCGGCCAGCCGTTCGTCGTCCGGGCCGGGGTCGACGTCACGCTCGACCGCGCTGATCTCGCTGCCCTGCACCGTGATCCGGACCCGCGCCACCGGTGCGCCCTCGAGCCAGGCGTGCTCGCACCACCAGGTCGTCATCCGGCCAGCCTCTCGACCACCGTCGTCAGGGCCGCCACGCCGGCCAGGCAGTCGTCGCGCTCGGCGTGCTCCGACGGCGAGTGCGATACCCCGGTCGGGTTGCGGACGTAGAGCATGGACGACGGCACGCCGGCCAGGGCCAGCACCCCGGCGTCGTGCCCGGCCCCGGTCTCCAGCACCGGCACCGCGTCAGACCCGCCCAGGACGTCCACCAGCCGCGACGTCAGCCCGTCGTCGAACGGCGTGCGCGCCGTCCAGGACTCCTCGGCCGGCTCGCCCAGCTCGCCCGCGAGGTCGGCGACGACGGCGCGCACCGCGGCCTCCTCCGCCCCGCGCGCGTCGAGCCAGGCGGTCACCGACGACGGGATCGCGTTGACCCCGTTGGGATCCACCCGCACCTTGCCGACCGTGGCGACGGCGCCGTGCCGCTCCGCCGCCGACCGCGCACCCGTGACCAGAGCCGCCAGCCGCAGCATCGGGTCGTCCCGGTCGGCGAGCCGCGTGGTGCCGGCGTGGTCGGCGCGCCCGGCGAGGTCGAAGCGCCAGCGGCCGTGCGGCCAGATCGCGCTGCCCGCCCCTACCGCGGCCGAGCCGTCGACGAGCCCGCGCCCCTGCTCGACGTGCAGCTCGACGAACGCGCCGACCCGGCGCAGCGCCTCGTCGTCGCGCCCGAGCTGCTGCGGGTCGCGCCCGGCCGCCGACATCGCCTCGGCCATGGTGGTGCCGTCGGCGTCGCGCAGCGCACGGGCCCGGTCGGCGTCCAGCGCCCCGGTGACGAGCCGCGACCCGGCGCACGCGATGCCGAAGCGAGCGCCCTCCTCGTCGCCGAAGCAGGCGACGGCGACCGGACGCGAGGGCGTGAACCCGTTGCGTCGCAACGTGCCGACTGCGACCAGCGAGGACACGACGCCGAGCGGGCCGTCGAAGGCACCACCCTCGGGCACGGAGTCCAGGTGGCTGCCGACGACGAGGCCCGGGCCGTCCGAGTCCGGGTCGCCCCACCAGGCCCACAGGTTGCCGGCGCGGTCGGCGACGACGTCCAGGCCGAGGCTCGACGCCGCACCGGTGAACCACTCGCGCAGCGTGAGGTCCTCGGCGGTCCAGGCGAACCGGCGGTAGCCGCCGGCCGACGTCCGGCCGACCGGCGCCAGGTCGTCCCACCAGCGGTCGAAGGCCGACGCGGCTGCGGGGTCGATGGCGCTCACGGCACCACCGTAGGCTCGACGTCCATGAGCGAGGAACGGGCGATCGCGGCGCTCGACGCCAGCGGCATCGCGTACCGGGTGGTGCGGCACGGCAAGGTCGGCTCGCTCGAGGAGGCCGCCGCGGCCCGCGGCATCGAGCCGCGCTCGCTGCTCAAGAGCATCGTGGTGCGCCGCGCGGACGACGACTTCCTGTTCGTCCTGGTGCCCGGCGACCGCGAGATCTCGTGGCCGAAGCTGCGCGCGCTGCTCGGCGTCAAGCGGATGTCGATGCCGGACGCCGCCACCGCGCTCGCGATGACCGGGTACGAGCGCGGCACCATCACGCCGTTCGGCTCGACCCGGCCGTGGCCCGTGGTCATGGACGCCTCGGTCGCCGGCACCAAGATCTCGCTCGGCGCCGGCGCGCACGGGGTCGGCGTCGTCGCGCAAGCGGACGACGTCGTCCGCGCCCTCGACGCGCAGGTCGCGGACGTCACCGACTAGGACTCCTCGCGCATCGGCACGCGCACGCCGCGCTCGGCCGCCACCTCGTCGGCCAGGTCGTACCCGGCGTCGACGTGCCGGATCACGCCCATGCCCGGGTCGTTGGTCAGCACGCGGTCGAGCTTGGCCGCCGCGAGCGCCGTGCCGTCGGCGACGCTGACCTGGCCGGCGTGGATCGAGCGGCCGATGCCGACGCCGCCGCCGTGGTGGATCGACACCCAGCTCGCGCCGGACGCCGTGTTGACCAGCGCGTTGAGCAGCGGCCAGTCGGCGATGGCGTCGGAGCCGTCCGCCATGGCCTCGGTCTCGCGGTACGGCGAGGCGACGCTGCCGCAGTCGAGGTGGTCGCGGCCGATGACGATCGGCGCGCTGACCTCGCCGCTGGCCACCATGTCGTTGAACCGCGCGCCCGCCTTGTCGCGCTCGCCGTAGCCCAGCCAGCAGATGCGCGCCGGCAGGCCCTGGAACGCCACGCGGTCCTGCGCCGCGCGGATCCACCGGTGCAGGTGGTCGTTGTCGGGGAACAGGTCCAGCACCGCGCGGTCGGTGGCGGCGATGTCCTTCGGGTCGCCGCTCAGGGCGGCCCAGCGGAACGGGCCCTTGCCCTCGCAGAACAGCGGGCGGATGTACGCCGGCACGAAGCCGGGGAACGCGAACGCGCGGTCGTACCCGCCCTGCCGCGCCTCGTCGCGGATCGAGTTGCCGTAGTCGAAGACCTCGGCGCCGGCGTCCATGAAGCCGACCATCGCCTCGACGTGCTTCGCCATCGCGGCGCGGGCGCGGTCGGTGAACTCCTCGGGCTTGGCGTCGGCGTAGTCGTGCCAGTTACCGAGGTCGACGCCCTCGGGCAGGTAGCTGAGCGGGTCGTGCGCGCTCGTCTGGTCGGTGACGACGTCGACCTCGACGCCCCGCCGCAGCAGCTCGGGCAGCACGGTGGCGCTGTTGCCGACGAGGCCAACGCTCAGGGCCTGGCGCTCGCGCCTGGCCTTCTCGCAGCGGGCGATCGCGTCGTCCAGGTCGTCGGCGACCTCGTCGAGGTAGCGGTGCTCGACCCGGCGCTGCAGGCGGGTGCCGTCGACGTCGACGACGAGGCAGACGCCGCCGTTCAGCGTGACGGCGAGCGGCTGCGCGCCGCCCATGCCGCCGCAGCCGCCCGTGACGGTGAGCGTGCCGGCCAGCGTGCCCCCGAACCGCTTGGCGGCCACGGCCGCGAAGGTCTCGTAGGTGCCCTGCAGGATGCCCTGGGTGCCGATGTAGATCCACGAGCCGGCGGTCATCTGGCCGTACATCGTCAGGCCCTGGCGCTCGAGCTCGCGGAACTTCGGCCACGTCGCCCAGTCGCCGACCAGGTTGGAGTTGGCGATCAGCACGCGGGGTGCCCACTCGTGGGTGCGCATCACGCCGACGGGCCGGCCGGACTGCACGAGCAGCGTCTCGTCGTCCGCGAGCGTCGTCAGCGTGCGGACGATGGCGTCGTAGCTGCGCCAGTCGCGCGCCGCCCGGCCGGTGCCGCCGTAGACGACCAGGTCGTCCGGCCGCTCGGCCACCTCGGGGTCGAGGTTGTTCATGAGCATGCGCATCGGCGCCTCGGTCTGCCAGCTGCGCGCGGTCAGGGTCGTGCCGCGCGGCGCCCGCACCGGTCGTGCTCCGTCCATCGTCGTCGTCCTCTCGTCGTGCCGTTTCCTGCACCTGCTTGAGGAGTCGGCCCCATCCGGCCCGGATGAGCCCGAGTGCTTGAGCAGGTGCAGAAGGTAGGGGGCTGGGGTCAGGTCAGGGGGCCGGTGGCGGACTCGGCGGCGCGGCGGACGGCGCCGCTGGCCACCGCCTCGACGGCCAGCTCGAGCTCGGGGGCCAGGAACCGGTCGGCCCCGGGGCCGGGAACGCCCGCCGCCCGCAGGACGTCGCGCACGGCCCCGGTCGCGGCCGCCGGCTCGAGCGGGGCGCGCAGGTCCAGGGCGCGGGTCGCGGTCAGCACCTCGACGGCCAGCACGCGCGTGAGGCCATCGACCGCCCGGCGCAGCTTGCGCGCGGCCGACCAGCCCATCGAGACGTGGTCCTCCTGCATGGCGCTGCTCGGGATCGAGTCGACCGACGCCGGCGCCGCCAGCCGCTTGAGCTCGCTGACGATCCCGGCCGCGGTGTACTGCGCGATCATGTGGCCGCTGTCGACGCCCGCGTCGTCGGCGAGGAACGGCGGCAACCCGTTGCTGCGCGCGACGTCCAGGAACCGGTCGGTGCGGCGCTCGCTCATCGACGCGACGTCGGCGACCGCGATCGCCAGGAAGTCGAGCACGTACCCGACAGATGCGCCGTGGAAGTTGCCGTTGCTCTCGACCCGCCCGTCAACCGTCACGACCGGGTTGTCGACCGCGGCCTGCAGCTCGCGCCCGGCGACGAGGGCCGCGTGGTCGAGGGTGTCGCGCGCGGCGCCGTGCACCTGCGGCGCGCACCGCAGCGAGTAGGCGTCCTGCACCCGCGTGCACTCCGGACCACGGTGGCTCGCCATGACGCCGCTGCCGGCCAGCACCGCCCGCAGGTTGGCCGCGCTGGCGGCCTGGCCCGGGTGCGGCCGCAGCGCCTGCAGGTCGTCGGCGAAGACCGCGTCGGTACCCATCAGCGACTCGACGCTGAGCGCCGCCGCGACGTCGGCGACGACGAGCAGCGAGCGCAGGTCGTGCAGCGCCAGCACCAGCATGCCGAGCATGCCGTCGGTGCCGTTGATGAGGGCGAGCCCCTCCTTCTCGGCCAGCTCGACCGGCTCGATCCCGTTCTCGTGCAGCACGTCGAGCGTCGGCCGTCGTACGCCCGAGGCGTCGCGCACGAATCCCTCGCCCATGATCGCGAGCGCGCAGTGCGCCAGGGGCGCGAGGTCGCCCGAGCAGCCGAGCGAGCCGTACTCGTGCACGACCGGCGTGATGCCCGCGTCGAGCACCGCCGCGTAGGTCTGCGCCACCACCGGTCGCACGCCGGTGCGCCCGGTCGCGAGCGTCGACAGGCGCAGCAGCATCAGCGCGCGCACCACCTCGCGCTCGACCTCGGGGCCCGACCCCGCGGCGTGCGAGCGCACCAGGCTGCGCTGCAGCTGCGCGCGCCGCTCGGTGGGGATGTGCTTGGTGGCCAGCGCGCCGAAGCCGGTCGAGACGCCGTAGTGCGGCTCGACGTCGTCCGCGAGCGCCTCGATGACGGCCCGGGTGCGGGCGATCTCGGCCAGCGCCGCGTCGTCCAGCCGCACGCCGGCGCCGTCGCGCGCCACGGCCACGACGTCGGACGGCGACACCGGGCCGGTGCCGACGGTGACCTGGCGGGTGGCGGAGCGGGGGAGCGTCTCGGTCATGCCGTCCATGGAACCGCCCGCCCGGGGCCCGGACGACGGCTCGCACCGCAGAAGTGTCTGGTATCCCAGACCTGACCAGCCTACCGTGGTCGCCGTGCCCCCCACCAGCGCGCCCGCCAGCCGCGTGCCGGCCGCCGAGCAGACGCTGCGCATCCTGACCCACCTGGCCCGCCACGCCGGACCGCTGCCCGCCGGCCGCATCGCTGCCGACCTCGGGCTGCCCCGCTCGACGACCTACCACCTGCTGGCGGTGCTGGCCGAGGCCGGTTTCGTCGTCCACCTGCCCGAGGAGCGGCGCTACGGCCTGGGCGTCGCGGCGTTCGAGGTCGGCTCGGCGTACACCCACCAGGACGCGCTCGCCCGCCTCGCCCGGCCCCTGCTGGCCCGGCTCGTCGACGCGCTCGGCCAGAGCGCGCACCTCGCGGTGCTGCACGGGCGCGAGGTGCTCTACGTCGTCGAGGAGCGCGCCACCGGCCGGCCGAGCCTCGTCACGGACGTCGGCGTCCGCCTGCCCGCGCACCTCGCGGCGTCCGGCCGGGCCCAGCTCGCCGCGCTGCCGGCCGCGCAGGTGCGCGCGCTCTTCCCCGACCGCTCGGCGTTCGTGCTGCGCCATGCCGCCGGCCCGAGCTCGCTGTCGGCGCTGCGGCACCTGCTGGTCGACGTCCGGGCGCGCGGCTACGCGGTGGAGGACGGCGAGATCACCCCCGGGTTCGCCAGCGTGGCCACCGCGGTGCTCGACCACTCGGGGCACCCGGCCGCCGGCGTCGCGATCACCTACGCCGTGGACGACCCCGCCGGGCCGCCCGACCCCGCCGCGCTGGCGGCACGGCTCACCGACCTGGCCAGCACGCTGAGCCGGCGCATCGGCGGCCGCGGCTGACGGCTGCCGCCGAGAGGCTGGTCACACCGGGTGGGCAGCACAAGTTACCCGCCAGTACAGTGAGGCGGCCTGCTGGTGCGCCCCGCGCGCACTAGCCTCGGCACGCCGCACCCGCACCCGACAGGAGCCCGCATGCAGGCCGTCGCCGCCGTCCTGGCCCTCGCCGCCACCGCCGCGGGCGTGGCGCTGCTCGCCCGCGCGGCCGGCACCATCGTCAGCACCGTCCGCCTCGGCCAGCCCGACCCGCGCCGCACCGACGCCCCGGCCACCCGCACCGTCACGCTGGTGCGCGAGTTCCTCGGCCACACCCGGATGGCCCGGCTGCCCGTCGTCGCGATCGCGCACTGGTTCGTCATGGTGTCGTTCGGCCTGCTCTTCCTCAGCCTCGTCACGGCGTACGGCCAGCTCTTCTCCCCCGACTTCGCGCTGCCGCTGATCGGCCACCTCGCGCCGTTCGAGTGGCTGGTCGAGGCGATCGCCTGGGCCTCGCTGCTCGGCATCCTCACCCTGATCGCGATCCGGCAGAAGAACCACCCGCGCCGCGCGGCCGCCGACGGCCGCCGCTCGCGCTTCTTCGGCTCGACCTTCTGGCAGGCCTACTACGTCGAGCTCACGATCCTCGGCGTCGTCGTCTGCGTGCTGCTGCTGCGCGCGCTCGAGTACGGCTTGGGGCTCAGCGAGGGCGAGGACTGGGCGTCCGCGCTGCACTTCCCGCTGACCGCGTGGATCGGCGGCGGCTTCGACGGCCTGACCCGCACCAGCCTCGAGAACGCCGTGGTCGTCGTGGCCGCGGTCAAGATCCTCATCTCGATGGCGTGGGCGATCACCATCGGCCTCAAGCCCACGATGGGTGTCGCCTGGCACCGGTTCCTCGCGTTCTTCAACATCTGGTTCAAGCGCCACGCGAGCGGCCGCACCAGCCTGGGCGCCCTGCAGCCGATCGCCGTCAAGGGCGAGCCGGTGGACTTCGAGAACGTCGACGAGCTCGACGAGGACGCCGCGCTCGGCGTCGGCAAGGTCGAGGACTTCACCTGGAAGGGCCTGCTCGACTTCAGCACCTGCACCGAGTGCGGCCGCTGCCAGAGCCAGTGCCCGGCCTGGAACACCGACAAGCCGCTGTCGCCCAAGCTGCTGATGATGGCCCTGCGCGACCACGCCGCCGACAAGGCGCCGTACCTGCAGGCGCTCGCCAACCCGACCTACCTCGCGGCGCAGAACGGCAAGCCGCTGCAGGCCGCCGAGCCGGACGTCGCGCAGTTCTCGGCCGCCGTCCGGGCCGCGCACGAACGGCCGCTGGTCGCCGCCACCGGGTACGACCAGGGCGAGGGCGCGCCGGACATGACCCGCGCCTACAACCCCGGCGGTCGCGGCGCGGCCGAGCTCGGCGTGGTCGACCCCGACGTCCTGTGGTCGTGCACCACGTGCGGCGCCTGCGTCGAGCAGTGCCCCGTCGACATCGAGCACGTCGACCACGTCGTCGACATGCGCCGCTACCAGGTGCTCATCGAGTCGGCCTTCCCGAGCGAGCTCGGCGGGCTGTTCAAGAACCTCGAGAACAACCAGAACCCGTGGGGCATGAACGCCCGCGCCCGGCTGGACTGGGCCAAGGACCTGCCGTTCGAGGTCAAGCAGGTCGGCCAGGACGTCGAGAGCCTGGCGGACGTCGAGTACCTGTTCTGGGTGGGGTGCGCGGGGGCGTTCGAGGACCGCGCCAAGAAGACGACGCGCGCCGTGGCCGAGCTCCTGCACACCGCCGGCGTCGACTTCGCGGTGCTCGGCGACGGCGAGAGCTGCACCGGCGACCCGGCGCGCCGCGCGGGCAACGAGTTCCTCTTCCAGATGCTGGCCCAGGCCAACGTCGAGATGCTCGACGAGCTCGGCGCCAAGAAGGTCGTCGTCACCTGCGCCCACTGCTTCAACACGCTGTCGAACGAGTACCCGCAGCTCGGCGGCTCGTACGAGGTCGTGCACCACACCCAGCTGCTCAACCGGCTGGTGCGCGACAAGCGGCTGGTGCCCGTCGCGCCGCCGGCGGGCTCGACGTCCGCCAAGGACGGCGTCACCGCGGCGGGCACCGCGATCACCTACCACGACCCCTGCTACCTGGGTCGCCACAACGGCGTCTACGAGGCGCCGCGCGAGCTGATCGGCGCCCTGCCGGGCGTCGAGTACCGCGAGATGGAGCGCAGCCGCGAGCGGTCGTTCTGCTGCGGCGCCGGCGGCGCGCGGATGTGGATGGAGGAGACGCTCGGCACGCGCATCAACACCAACCGGACCGCCGAGGCGGTGGGGACGGGCGCCGACAAGATCGCCATCGGCTGCCCGTTCTGCCGGGTCATGATGAGCGACGGGCTCGCCGCGCAGCAGGCCGACGGGTCGGCGCGCGAGGAGGTCGAGGTGGTCGACGTCGCGCAGATGCTGCTCGCCGCCGTCCGCCGGGGCCAGGGCGAGGCCGAGCCGCAGCCCGAGCCGTCAGGCGTCTGAGCCCGGGGCCTCCGGCCCGCCGAGCAGCACCCCGGCCAGGCCGCCGGTGACGAGCGTCGTGAGGTAGTCGACCAGGGCGTCGACCGACATCGTGCGCTGGTCGAACCACCGCTGGGTCGCCAGCTGCACCATGCCGACGATGCCGAACGCCCAGACCTCGGCGCCGCCGGAGTCCAGGTCGAGCTCGCGCAGCCGGTCGCCGATGACGGCCGAGAGCGCTTGTGCCACACGGCGTTCGGTGGCCGCGACGAAGTCGCCCTCGCGGCCGGCCGAGGCGTTGGCCAGCGCGAAGCGGTAGAGCTCGGGCTCGTCGTCCACCACGCTGACGAAGGCCCGGATCACGTCGCGGATGCCGTCGACTCCGGCCAGCAGGTCGTCCGGCGCCTCCTCGGGCACCTGGGCGAGGGCCTGCAGCATGCGCGGCATCAGGACGTCGCCCGCGATCGCGTCGAGGACGGCCGCGAACAGGTCCTGCCGGTCGTGGAAGTGCCGGTAGACCACCGACTTCGAGACGCCGACCTCGGCCGCCACCTCGTCCAGGCCGGTGCTCGCGCCGTGCCGGCGCACCGCGGCCAGCGCCCCCTGCACGAACTCCTGGCGCCGCTCGCGGCGGTGCTCGTCCCAGCGCCGACGACGCCCGTCGGACGACGTCCGGCGTCCACCCTCTTGCATGTGACCGAGATTAGCAGTAAACATGATTCACATGTACTTCCGACTCCCCCAGGAGGACTGATGACGACCACCGACATCGAGGTGATCTCCGGCCGCCTGCTGCGCTCGTCGGCCAAGGCCTCGTTCGACCCCAACGTCGCGCTGGACTGGGACGCCCCGGTCGACCCGCTGCTGCACGGGATGAGCCCCGAGTGGTCGAGCCTGCACGGCACGCCGCTGTGGGACGAGCTCGACCCCGAGCGCCAGGCGCTGCTCACCCGCCACGAGTTCGCCTCGATCAGCGGCGTCGGCATCTGGTTCGAGATGATCCTGATGCAGCTCGTGCTCCGCGACGTCTACGACGACGACCCCAGCCAGCAGCACGTGCAGTGGGCCCTCACCGAGATCGGCGACGAGTGCCGGCACTCGGTGATGTTCGCGCGGATGGCGAGCGCCTACGGCTGCCCCGCGTACGGACCCTCCCCCGCCGGACGACGGCTCGGCCGGCTGTTCAAGACGCTGGGCCACGGGCCGGCCGCCTACGCCGCGATCCTCGTCGCCGAGGAGGTGCTCGACATCCTGCAGCGCGACCTGGTCAAGGACGAGCGCGTGCAGCCGCTGTCACGCGAGGTCAGCCGCATCCACGTGCTGGAGGAGGCGCGGCACATGCGCTTCGCCCGCGAGGAGCTCGAGCTGCGCGCGCCGCTGCTGTCGGCCCGCGAGCGCCGGCTGCACCGTGCGGTCATCGCGGTCGTGGCCGACGTCATCGTGAGCAACCTCGTGCACCCCGACGTCTACGCCGCGGTCGGGCTCGACCCGGTACGGGCGCGCGAAGCCGCCCGGGCCAACGAGCACTACGCCGAGCAGCTGCGCAGCAGCGCCCAGCAGCTGACGTCGTTCCTCGACCGGCTCGGCCTGATGGGCGGCCCGACCATGCGCCTCTGGCGCCGCACCCGCCTCGTCTGACCGACCCGGCCCAGTCGGAACGCCTAGAGCGCGTAGCGGTCGACCTCGAAGCCGACGGCGTCGCTCACCACGCCGGCGGTGGCCTCGGCGAGGGCCAGGGCCGCGGCCTGCATCCGCGGCCGGACACGGTCGCGCTCGAGCCGGAACCCGTACGGCGGGTCCTCCGACTCCAGCAGCGCCGGCTCGTGGGGGAGCCAGCGCACCGCGTAGGTGACCACCGGGTTGCCGTCGGCCAGCAGCTGGTGCCCGACCCGCTCGCGCACCCAGCCCGGCACGGCGTCCTCCTGGATCACCTCGACCAGCAGGTTGCCCAGCGCCGTCAGGGCGTACCCGTCGAGGACCACGCCCCCGCCGAGCGCGCGGGCGTCGTGCTCGTCGGCGACCTCGTCGATCAGCTCGTGGTCGACGTCCCCCAGCGCGTGCTCGAGGTCGACCGCGCGCGGGTCGAGCGGGTCCATGTCCCAGTCGGTGTCGGACGGGTCGCGCGGCGCCGGGGCCGCGTGCCGGCCGCGGACGCCGAGGTCGACCGTGGCGCCGGGCAGCACCGGCGCGAGCAGGTCGAGCAGCCGGTCGGGCTCGAGCCAGTACCCCGACCACACCGTCAGGTCGACGACGCGCCCGTGGTCTGGCTGCATGACGACGTTGCTGCCGGCAGCGCGCAGCGCCCCGCCGAGCCGGCGGGCCAGCGCGAGCGCGAGGTCGACGGCGTCGCCCTCCTCGCGGAACGGCTTGCCCTGGGGGAACGCACGCATCCACCAGGCCCGCAGCACCGGGTCGCCGATGTCGTCGAACGCCGCGGGGTCGGGCTCGGCGTCGACCTCCAGCGCGTACGCCACGGACCAGCCGGTGGGCACCCGCACGTGGTCGAGCTCGTCCGGCTCGAGCAGGTGCGGACCGCTGATCGCGGACTGCCGGCCGAGCCGCGCGCGGCGGTTGTCGACGAGCCGCGCGTCCGGGTAGCGGCAGCGCACCAGGGCGTCGACGCGCTCGACGCCGACCTCCGGGGGCACCAGCAGCAGGTGCCAGCGGCGCAGCTCGTCCAGGGTGGGCTCGTCGTTCGCCCGCCGCCGTCCGAACCACGCCATCGCGACCGTGCGCCTCAGACCTGGGTGCGGTGGAAGCTCTGGAAGGAGCGGCTGGCCGTCGGGCCGCGCTGCCCCTGGTAGCGCGAGCCGTACTCGCTGCTGCCGTAGGGGTGCTCGGCCGCGCTGGTCAGCCGGAAGAAGCACAGCTGGCCGATCTTCATGCCGGGCCAGAGCTTGATCGGCAGCGTCGCGACGTTGCTCAGCTCGAGGGTCACGTGGCCGCTGAAGCCGGGGTCGATGAACCCGGCCGTGGCGTGCGTCAGCAGGCCCAGGCGGCCCAGGCTCGACTTGCCCTCGACGCGCGCGGCGACGTCGTCCGGCAGGGTCACGACCTCGTACACGGACCCCAGCACGAACTCGCCCGGGTGCAGCACGAAGGGCTCGTCCGGCTCGACGTCGACGAGGCGGGTGAGGTCGGGCTGGTCCTCGGCGGGGTCGATGACCGGGTACTTGTGGTTGTCGAACAGCCGGAAGTACCGGTCCAGCCGGATGTCGACGCTGGACGGCTGCACCATCGCCGGGTCCCAGGGGTCGAGGCTGACCCGCCCGGCGTCGATCTCTGCGCGGATGTCGCGGTCGCTGAGGAGCACGCGCCGAGCCTAACCGCCCCGGCCGGACGACGACGGCGACCGTTCGACCTGCGGTTCCCGTGCTTCGGTGCAAAGGTGACCGACGGGGCATTTCGCCACGACGACGTGGCGAGCGCGGGCCGCCCGTCCTGGCGGCGCAAGGAAGGCCGTCTGCCATGACTCTGGACCCCGCGAAGGCGGAGGCGGCCACGGCCGCCGCCGGCACGCCCGAGCAGTCGCGCCAGGTGCGCAAGGCGGCCATCGCCAGCGCCGTCGGCACGAGCATCGAGTGGTACGACTACTTCCTCTACGGCACCGCCGCGGCGCTCGTCTTCCCCAAGGTGTTCTTCCCGGACTCCTCGCACTACATCGGGCTGCTGGAGTCGTTCGCCACCTACTTCGTCGGCTTCGCGGCCCGCCCGATCGGGGCAGCGATCTTCGGCCACTGGGGCGACCGCATCGGGCGCAAGGTGACCCTGATCGTCACCCTGCTGATGATGGGTGGCGCCACCACCCTGATCGGCGCGCTGCCGGGCCGGGGCACGATCGGCGACGCCGCGCCGCTGCTGCTGATCCTGCTGCGCGTGCTGCAGGGCGTGGCCGTCGGCGGCGAGTGGAGCGGCTCGGTGCTGCTCTCGATGGAATGGGGCGACCAGAAGCGCCGCGGCCTGATGGGCTCGTGGCCGCAGCTCGGCGTGGCCATCGGCTTGATCCTGTCGACCGCGATGCTGACGCTGTTCAACAACGTCGCCTCCGAGGAGGCGTTCCTCAGCTGGGGCTGGCGCGTGCCGTTCCTGCTGAGCCTGGTGCTGGTGATGATCGGCCTGTACATCCGGCTGCAGATCCTCGAGACGCCGATGTTCGCCAAGCTGGTCAAGGACGAGGCGGTCGAGAAGGCGCCGGTCGCCGAGGTGATCCGCCGCCACCCCAAGGAGATCCTGCTCTCGGCGCTGGTGCGCATGTCCGAGCAGATGCCGTTCTACGTCGTGACGGCCTTCGTGCTCTCGTACCTCACCGACGACGACCACGGGTACTCGCGCAACTTCGTCCTCGTCGGCACGCTGGTCGCCGCGGGCATCGAGTTCGCGCTGGTGCCCTACTTCGGCCACCTCTCCGACAGCGTGGGGCGCAAGAAGATCTACCTCACCGGCGCCGTCCTGATGGGCGTGTGGGGCTTCGCCTACTTCGCGCTGCTCGACTCCGGCGTCGGGTGGTTGGTGTTCCTGGCGCTCGCGCTCGGCCTGGTGCCGCACGCGATGCAGTACGGACCGCAGGCCTCGATCATCGCCGAGAGCTTCCCGACCCGGCTGCGCTACGGCGGCGCGGGCATCGGGTACCAGCTGTCGTCGGTCATCGCGGGCGGACCGGCCGCGCTCATCGCGACCTGGCTGATCCACACCTTCGGCACGGCGTACGCGGTGTCGGCGTACATCGCGCTCTCGGCGGTCATCACGGTGGCGGCGACGATCGCGCTGCCCGACCGCTCACGAGCCGACATCGAGGACGACGCGACGTACGCGCCGACGTCCGCGACGTCGTCCGTGGCCACCTCGGCCCGCTGAGGTCGTGAGCCCGCTCGCCCATCGGATATGCTCGCTGCGCGCTCCGCGAGGGGCGCGCGCGGGTGTAGTTCAATGGCAGAACATCAGCTTCCCAAGCTGACAGTGCGGGTTCGATTCCCGTCACCCGCTCCCCTCCGGCCGGTCGGTGCGACCCGGGCTTGACCTTGACGCAGCGTCAGGGTTGCAGCCTTCTCGCATGACACCTGAGAACACCCTCGAGATCACCGGTCTCACCCACGCGTACGGCGACCAGCCGGTGCTGCGCGGCGTCGACCTGACCGTGCGGCGCGGCACGGTCCACGCGCTGCTCGGCTCCAACGGCGCCGGCAAGACGACGCTGGTGAAGATCCTGTCCACGCTGCTGCGCCCGGACGGCGGCACCGCCGTCGTCGCGGGCCACGACGTCACGAGCCGGCCCTCCGACGTCCGCGCCGCCATCAGCCTCACCGGCCAGTTCGCCGCGGTCGACGAGGTGCTGACCGGCCGCGAGAACCTCGTGCTCACGGCGCGGCTGCGCCGCCTCCCGGACGCCGGCCGGCTGGCCGACGAGCTGCTCGCGCGCTTCGACCTCGCCGATGCCGGCGGACGCCGGGCGGGCACCTACTCCGGCGGCATGAAGCGCCGCCTCGACATCGCCATGAGCCTGGTCGGCGACCCCGAGGTGCTCTTCCTCGACGAGCCCACCACCGGCCTCGACCCGCAGTCGCGCCTCGAGGTCTGGCGCACCGTGCAGGAGCTCGCCGGTCGCGGCACGACCGTGCTCCTGACCACCCAGACCCTGGACGAGGCCGAGCACCTCGCCGACCGCATCTCGGTGCTGCACGAGGGACGGATCATCGCCGACGGCACGCTCGCCGAGCTCAAGGCCCTGCTGCCCGCGGCGACCGTCGAGCTGGTCGAGAAGCAGCCCACCCTCGAGGAGGTCTTCCTCGCCCTGGTCGACCACACCCCCCACCAGCAGGGAGCGCACCGATGAACGCCACCTTCTTCGCCAACACCACGACGCTCGTCGGCCGCTCGCTGCGGCACGTGCTGCGCAGCCCGGACACCCTCGTCACGACCGCCGTCACGCCGGTCGCGATGCTGC
Organism: Angustibacter peucedani; assembly: GCF_054779595.1. NCBI lineage: Bacteria > Bacillati > Actinomycetota > Actinomycetes > Kineosporiales > Kineosporiaceae > Angustibacter > Angustibacter peucedani. Next base: position 37,646 of record NZ_BAAGXY010000003.1, on the reverse strand, counting down.
TGCTGTTCGTCTACGTCCTGGGCGGTGCGATCGACGTCGGCACCGGCTCGTACGTGAACTACCTGCTGCCCGGGATCCTGCTGATCACGGTGGCGTCCGGTGTCGCGTACACGGCGTTCCGGCTCTTCACCGACGTGTCGAGCGGCATCTTCGAACGGTTCCAGTCGATGCCACTGGCGCGCTCGGCGGTGCTGTGGGGCCACGTCATCACCTCGGTCGTGGCCAACCTGGTCTCGCTGGTGCTCGTCGTCCTGGTGGCACTCGCGATGGGATTCCGTTCTGGCGCAGGCGTTCTGGCCTGGCTCGCCGTGTTCGGCATCATGGTCGCGTTCACCCTCGCGCTCACCTGGCTCGCCGTCGTCCCGGGCCTGACGGCGACGTCGGTCGACGGCGTGAGCGGCTTCTCGTACCCGTTGATCTTCCTGCCGTTCATCAGCTCGGCCTTCGTGCCGACCTCCGGGATGCCCGGCCCGGTGCGGTGGTTCGCCGAGCACCAGCCGGTCACGCCGGTGGTCGGCACCCTCCGCGACCTGCTGGCCGAGCAGCCGGTCGGCAGCACCGGGTGGGTCGCCGCGGCGTGGTGCGGTGGGCTGCTGGTCGTCGCGCACGCCCTGGCCATGCGCACCTACCGCAGCAAGATCGCGTGACCGCGCATGATGGGCCCATGCTGACGATCAGCCAGCTCGCGACGGCCGCAGGCGTGACCGTGCGGGCGGTGCGGCACTACCACGCCAAGGGCCTGCTGCCCGAGCCCGAGCGCGACGCGTCCGGGTACCGCCGCTACGGCGCGGCCGCCGTGGTCGAGCTGGTCAAGATCCGCACCCTGGCCGACGCCGGCGTCCCGCTCTCGCGGGTGCGCGAGCTGCTGGCCGCGGACGACGACGAGTTCGCGCAGGCGGTGGCCGACATCGACCGCCGCCTGCGCGCCGAGATCCGCGAGCGCCAGCGGCACCGCGAGCGCATGGCGCAGCTCGCGGCCGGCGACAGCCTGGTGCTGCCGCCGGAGGCCGTGGCGTACGTCGAACGGATGCGCGAGCTCGGCTTCCGCGAGCGGCTGATCGAGGTCGAGCGCGACAGCTGGATCCTCATCACGGCGCAGATGCCGGACGCCGTCGCCGACCTCATGGCCATCAAGCACACGCAGATCGAGCACCCGGTGCTGCGCCAGCTCTACCTCGACATCGGCGACGTGGTGGACGTCGGCGCGGACGACCCGCGGCTGCCCGCGATCGCCGACCGCGTGGCCGCCTTCATCGAGGCGGCCGCCTCGAAGGCCGAGGCCGAGGGGCTGGTCGAGGAGCACCCGGTCAGCCCCGAGCTGGTCGACCTGCTCGACCAAGCCTTCGTCGAGTGCATCCCTTGCGCGCCAAGGCTGCTGCAGCTGCTGGAGCAGCGCGGCTGGACCGGCTGGACTGACGTCCGCCGGCTCGAGCCCGCCTGACGGCGCCCGCCGGTTCGAGGGTCAGCCGTCGCCCTCGCCGCCGGACGGCGTCGTCTGCACCGCGTCGGACCAGGCGGCCTTCGCGCCCGCGTGCCCGATGCGGGCGGTCTGCACGACCGTGCCCACCGACCCGACCGCCGCCACCACGAGCACCACGGCGACCAGAGCGCGCGGCGCCTGCCCACCGCGCACCAGCGGGCGCAGGCGGGAGGGCACGTGGTCGGCGTCGCGCTCGCGCAGGTGCACGTAGAGCAGGCCGACCGCGGCGACCGTCAGCAGGACCACGAACGGCAGCAGCCCGTCGGCCATCCGCGTGTGCGCCTCGACCAGCGCGTTGTGCTCGACCCGACGCTCGAGCGACTCGCCGGTGGACGTCGACAGCGGCACCAGCACCAGCGCCAGCACCGCGGCCGCGAGCGGCAGGTACCCCGCCCACGAGCGCACGCGGCGCGAGATCGCGGTGAGCGCCACCAGCAGCGCGGCCAGCGGCACCATCACCACGGTGGCGTGGACGACGAGCGCGTGCGTGGGCAGCCCGAAGACGGTGTCGAGCACGGGGCCTCCTCGAGGGTGGGCTGAGGTCGTGACGCCGGACGACGTCACCGGCCAGCCTGGCGGGCCCTCATGGGAGGTTTCTGGGAGCCGGCCCGCCGTCGTCCCGGGGCAGCACGAGCGCGAAGGTCGCCCCCTCGGCCGGCCGGCCGTCGACGTCCAGCCGGCCGCCGTGGGCCCGCGCCACCTCGGTCACCAGCGCCAGCCCGAGCCCGTAGCCGCTGCTGGCGTCGGCGCGCCGTCCTCGCGCGAAGCGCTGCACGAGGTGCCGCGCCTGCTCGACGTCGAGGCCGTCCCCGTCGTCGGTCACCAGCACGCGCACGTGCGACGGCCCGTCCGCCCGGACGTCGACGACGACCGAACCGCCGCCGGCGTGGGCCACGGCGTTGTCGACCAGCGCCCCCACGGCACGGCGCAGCGCCGTGCGCGCCCCGGCCACGGTGATCTCGGCCGGGTCGGGCGCCGCCCGCACGTGGACCTGCGCCTCGGCGGCGAGCGGCTGCAGGTGGTCGACGACCTCGCGCACCAGCTGGGCCAGGTCGACCGGCTCGGCGCGGCCGCCGTCGGGTCCGTGGTGCTCCAGGACGGCCGACTCGAGCAGGTCCTGGACGACGTCCCCGAGCCGACGCGCGTCGTCGACGACCCGGTCGGCCTGGGCCAGCTGCTCGCCGTCCGCGGTGCGGTCGCTCGCGATCGAGCGGCGCAGCAGTTGCGCACGGGTCGACAGCACGGTCAGCGGGGCGCGCAGCTCGTGGCTCGCGTCGGCCACGAAGCGCCGCTGCAGCGCGAGGGCGTCGCCGAGGGGCCGCACCGCGCGTCGTCCGACGAACGCGCCGACCGCTGCGGCACAAGCGATCCCGACGAGCGAGGCCACCCCCAACGACACGACCAGGCGACCCAGCTCGGCCAGGTCGGCCGACCGGTCGTAGACGGCGACGACCCGGCCCAGCCGGGGCCGGTCGCCCGCCCAGAGCACCAGCTGCCGCTCGCCCTGCTCGAGCTGGCCGGGTCCGTCCGGGAGCGTCGCCGGGTCGAGCCGGGCCACCGAGGCCGGGGCCCCGGGCGTCGTGGTGCGCGCGCCGTCCGGGCCGACCACGGTCAGCCAGGTGCTGGGCGGCGGGTCGTCGACGTCGTCCGCGCGCGCCCAGGCGCTGTGCGCGACGTCGCGGGCCTGGCCCGCGCGCTGCCGGACGTCGACGAGCAGCGCGACGCCGGACACCACCAGCACCACGAGCGCGACGAGCCCGGTGGTGCGCACCGCGACCGACCGGGCCGCCCGCCGCAGCGCCCGCCGGTCGTCCTCCCCGGCGCTCACGCCCGCCCCAGCCGGTAGCCGACGCCGCGGACCGTGCGCACCACGTCGTCGCCGAGCTTGCGCCTCAAGTAGTGCACGTAGGTGTCGACCGAGCCCGGCATCTCGGCGTCGTCGAAGACGGCGGTGAGCAGCTCGTCGCGCGTCAGCACCTGCTGCGGGTGGCGCGCGAGGTGCGCGAGCAGCGCGGCCTCGCGGGGCGACAGGTCGACCGGCTCGGGTCCGCCCACCACCTGGTGCGCGCCGACGTCGAGCCGCCGGCAGCCCGGGTCGCTCCCGAGCGCCAGCTGCTCGGCGTCGTCGTGGTGGCGGCGCAGCAGGGCGCGCACCCGCGCCAGCAGCTCGTCGACCGCGAACGGCTTGACCAGGTAGTCCTCCGCTCCCGCGTCCAGGCCCTCGACCCGGTCGGCGACGGTGCCGCGCGCCGTGAGCAGCAGCACCGGGGAGGAGACGCCCCGGCGGCGCAGCCGCCGCACCAGGTCGACCCCCTCGACGGCCGGCAGGCCGCGGTCGACGAGCAGCAGGTCGTAGCGGTCGACGAGCGCGCGGTGCAGGCCGGCCTGGCCGTCGCGAGCGACGTCGACCGCGTAGCCCTCGCCGGTCAGCAGCTCGGCCAGCAACGTCAGCAGCTCGCGGTCGTCCTCGACCACGAGCACGCGCGACGCCGGCGTCGTCACGGGTGCGGTCAGGCCGGGGCCAGCACGGCGCGCAGCGCGGCCAGCTGCTCGGGCACCACGGCGTACCAGACGTTGGCGCCGCGTCGCGTGCCGGTGACGAGCCCGGCGTCGCGCAGCACCCGCAGGTGGTGGCTCACCGTCGGCTGGCTGCGCTCGACCGGCTCGACCAGGTCGCAGGCGCACACCTCGCCGCCGTCCGCGGTCATCAGCAGGCTGACCAGCCGCAGCCGCACGGGGTCGCCGAGGGCCGCGAAGGCCTGCGCGAGGGTGCCGGCCGACGCCTCGTCGATCGGCGAGGCCGACAGCGGGGCGCAGCAGGCGCCGCCGCGGTCGAGCAGGGGCAGGACGGTGCGGGACATGCCCCCAGCCTAGATCGGGTATTGACAGATGTCGATATCCGCTGCAGATTGATGCCCGTCGATATCCACCCCGAGGAGGACCCCGTGTCTCGTCTCCAGCTCGCCCTGAACGTCGACGACGTCGACGCCGCCGTCGCCTTCTACTCCACGCTCTTCGCGACCGAGCCGGCCAAGCGCCGTCCGGGGTACGCCAACTTCGCGGTCACCGACCCGCCGCTCAAGCTGGTGCTCTTCGAGAACGCCGCCGCGACCGGCACGCTGAACCACCTCGGCGTCGAGCGCGAGTCGATGCAGGACGTCGTCGAGCAGGCCGACCGCCTCGAGGCCGCCGGGCTGCCGCTCGAGACCGAGGACGACGTCGAGTGCTGCTACGCGCGGCAGTCCAAGCACTGGGTCACCGGCCCCGACGGCCAGCGCTGGGAGAACTACGTGGTGCTCGCCGACGCCCGTCCCGAGCTCGAGGGCGTCACGGACGTCGCGCAGACCCCCGCCGCCGCGGGCTGCTGCGGGTCGGCGGCGACCTCCTGTTGCTGACCCGTCCGCTGCTGCGACGGGCGCTCGCCGAGGCCGTCGGCACCGGCACGCTCGTCGCCGCCGTCATCGGCTCCGGGATCATGGCGACCGACCTGACCACCGACCGCGCGCTGCAGCTGCTCGTCAACGCGGTCGCCACGGTCGCCGTCCTCGCGGTCCTGGTGGGCACGCTCGGCCCGGTGTCCGGCGCCCACCTCAACCCGGCGGTCACGCTGGTCGAGCTGGTGCGGCGCGACGTCGGGGCCACCGAGGCCGTCGCGTACCTCGGGGCTCAGGTGGCCGGCGGCCTGCTCGGGGCGGCGGTGGCCGACCTGATGTTCGGCCGCCCGGCGTGGCAGGCGTCGACCCACGAGCGGACGGGCGCCGGGCTGTGGCTGGGCGAGGTCGTGGCCACGGCCGGCCTGCTGCTGCTCGTCGGCCTGCTGACCCGCACCCGTCCCGGACACCTCGGGCCGCTGCTCGTGCCGGCCTGGATCGGCGGCGCCTACTTCTTCACGTCCTCCACGTCGTTCGCCAACCCGGCCGTCACGCTGGCCCGGACGACGTCCGACACCTTCGCCGGGATCGCACCCTCCAGCCTCCCCGGCTTCGTCGTCGCCCAGCTCGTGGGCGCGGCGCTCGGCGCCCTGCTCGCTGCCGTGCTGGTGCCCGTCGCCGGCCACGCCGCCCCGCCCGACCTGCCCGAAGAGGTGCACCGCCCATGACCGACGTCCCGCGCATCCTGTTCGCCTGCAAGGCCAACGGCGGCCGCTCGGTCGCCAGCCGCGTCCTGGCCGCGCACTACGGCGGGGCCGCCGTCGATGCCTTCTCGGCCGGCTCCGAGCCCGGCACCGAGATCCACCCCGAGGTCGCCGCGGTGCTCGCCGCGCACGGGCTCGACGTCAGCGGGGAGGTGCCGAAGGCGTTCGACCCGGACGCCGCCTACGACGTCGTCGTGACGATGGGCTGCGGCGAGACCTGCCCGTTCTACGCCGGCGCGCACTACGAGGACTGGCCGCTGGACGACCCCAAGGGCCAGGACGCCGCCACCGTCCTGCGCGTGGTCACCGAGATCGACGGCCGGGTGCGCGACCTCCTGCAGCGCCTGCTGCCCGGCCACGACCTGCCCCCGTCCCCGCTCGGCGAGGGGCTGGCGGGAACCACCCGCCCGGTTGGGTAACATCTGTCCCGCGCGGCTCAAGAAATCGGCCCGTCCCAGTCAAGTCCATGGCTCACCGTCGCCTCGGCGGTCGAGCCACGTGAGGGAGGGCGTGTTGAGCGACGCTTTCCCCGAGGCCGACGCCGTCGTCCCTCGGGAGCTGTACGAGCAGGCGGTCACGGAGGCGGAGCAGCTGCGCGAGGCGCTGCTGTCGCGTGCCGTGATCGACCAGGCCAAGGGGATCCTCATGGCCCAGCACCGGTGCGACGCCGACTCGGCGTTCGCCATCCTGGTGCGCCGGTCCCAGGACGAGAACGTCAAGCTGCGCACGGTCGCGACCTCGCTCGTCCGCTCCGTGCGCGACCCGGTCGAGGACCGCGACGACGACGAGGACCTCGAGCCCTCGCCGCGCTGACGCCTGCCTAGGCTGGGCGGCATGACCGGTCCGCAGATCGTGGCGCTCGTCGTGTCACCGGGCCACAACTACTGGTTCCACTCCAGGGACCCGGCGGACGGCGTCGGCCCGTACCCGACGTCGTACCCGGACTCCGTCGAGGTCGTCGCCGACCAGGGCATCCGCGGCGACCGCTTCTTCGGCCGGGTCGGCAACCTCGCGTCCGCAGTCTCGTTCGTCGCGGCCGAGTCGCTGGAGCAGGTCGAGGACGAGCTCGGCCTCGACCGCGGGAGCCTCGACCCCCGCACCACCCGGCGCAACGTGGTGACGCGCGGCATCGACCTCAACGCCTTGCGGCACAGCACCTTCACGCTGACCGGCCGTGACGGCGACGTCACCTTCCGGGCCGCGGGCGAGACCTCGCCGTGCGCCTGGATGGACGACCGGCTCGCTCCCGGCGCGCGCGACGCCCTGCGCGGCCGCGGCGGCCTGCGCGCGCTGCCGACGACGTCCGGCGTGCTGAGCGTCGGCCCGGTCGGCCTGGTCACGGACGTCGACCACGACCCCTCACGGGCGGGCGACCGGGTTCGACGGCGCCAACGCCTCCCGTAGCCCCGCACACCTGTCCCGTTCTGGGACTAGCACTCTGGCGGCAAGAGTGCTAAAACACTGCTGTCGCGTGCTGGACGGCGTGACCGTCACCGCACCCGCCTCGCGCGCGACGTGCGAGCCAGGGGGCTCGCACCTCCGTCCCGCCCCGAGGAGGTGGTACCGATGGTGACGCGGTTCGACCCGTTCCGTGACCTCGACGACATGGCCTCGCGCCTGCTCGACCACGCCAGCGGCATGAGCCAGGCGATGCGCGCCATGCCGATGGACCTGTTCCGGTCCGGCGACCACTACGTCCTGCTGTGCGACCTGCCCGGCGTCGACCCCGGATCGGTGGACGTCGGGGTCGACGGCCGGGTGCTGACGATCAGGGCCGAGCGGTCCCATCGCGGCGAGGACGTCGAGTGGCTGACCCAGGAGCGGCCCTCCGGCACCTTCGTGCGCCAGCTGACGCTCGGCGCGGGGCTGGCGCTGGACCGCATCGAGGCGACCTACACCGACGGCGTCCTCGCCCTGACGCTGCCCGTCGCCGAGGACGCCAAGCCGCGGCGCATCGAAGTCTCGCACGGCACCAGCCAGACCGCGATCGGCACGCAGGGGTCCGGTACCGCGGACGCCGAGCTCGCCGGCTCCTCCGGCTGAGCCGCGCCGCCCCGCCGCGGTGGCCGGCCGGTCATGGCCGGCCGGCCGCCCGACGGGCGCGCAGGCGCAGCAGCACGACGACCGCGGTCAGCACGGCGAGCAGCGAGTAGACGACCGCCGCGAACGGGCTGGCGACCAGCGCCGTCGGGTCGCCCTGGCTGATGGCGAGGGTGCGGCGCAGCTGCTCCTCGGCGATCGGGCCGAGGATCAGCCCGATGATCGCCGGGGCGATCGGGTAGCCGAAGCGCCGCATCACGTAGCCCACCACGCCGATCGCGAGCAGCAGCACCAGGTCGGCGCGCAGCCCGTTGATCGCGTAGGCACCCAGCGCCGCGAACAGCAGGATGCCGGCGTACAGGTACGGCCGCGGGATGCGCAGCACCCGCACCCACAACCCCACCAGCGGCAGGTTCAGCACCAGCAGCAGCACGTTGCCGACGTACAGGCTCGCGATGAGCGCCCAGACCAGGGCGCCCTCGTCCTCGAACAGCAGCGGCCCGGGCCGGATGCCGTAGCCCTGGAAGGCCGCGATGAGCACCGCGGCGGTGGCGGACGTCGGCAGGCCGAGCGTCAGCAAGGGCACCAGAACCCCTGCGGCAGAAGCGTTGTTGGCGGCCTCCGGCCCGGCAACGCCCTCGATGGCGCCCTTGCCGAACTCCTCGGGGTGCTTGGTCAGCTTCTTCTCGATCGCGTACGACAGGAAGGTCGGCACCTCGGCCCCGCCGGCCGGCATCGCGCCGATCGGGAAGCCGAGCGCGGTGCCGCGCAGCCACGGCTTCCACGAGCGGCGGAAGTCGTTGCGCGACATCCACTTCGACCCGCTCGCGCCCATGACGTGCACCGGCCCGTGCCGCATGCGCGAGGCCACCCACAACGCCTCGCCGACCGCGAAGACGCCCACGGCCACCGTCACGACGTCGATGCCGTCGGCGAGCGCCGGAGCGCCGAGGGTGAACCGTTGCTGCCCGGTGAGCGTGTCGGTGCCGACCAGCCCGAGCAGCGCGCCGAACGCGAGGGCGGCCAGCCCGCGCGACACGGACGAACCCAGCAGCGCACTCACCGTGAGCAGCGCGACGACGGTGAGGGCGACGTAGTCCGGGGCTCCGAGCTGCACCGCGAACCGGGCGACGGACGGCGCCAGCAACGTCAGCAGGGCGGTGCCGATGGTGCCGGCGACGAACGAGCCGATGGCGGCGGTGGCGAGCGCGGCCGCACCGCGGCCCGCCTTGGCCATGAGGTTGCCCTCGATCGCCGTGATGATCGACGAGGACTCCCCCGGCGTGTTCAGCAGGATCGACGTCGTCGAGCCCCCGTACATGCCGCCGTAGTAGATGCCCGCGAACATGATGAACGCCGCGGTCGGCTCCAGCGTGTACGTCACGGGCAGCAGCAGCGCGACCGTCATGGCCGGCCCGATGCCGGGCAGCACCCCGACGGCGGTGCCGAGCGTGACGCCGAGCAGCGCGTAGAGCAGGTACAGGGGCTGCAGGGCGGTGCCGAACCCGTCGAGCAGCGAGCTGATGTCACCCATCGATGAACGGCACCCCCGCGAGGACGCCGGCCGGCAGCGAGACGCCGAGGCCGGAGACGAACAGGCCCTGGATCACCAGCCCGAGCACCAGGCCCACGGCGAGCCCGCGCCACCAGACCGCACCGAGCGCCCAGGCCACGCCGCCGAACAGCAGCGCGGCGGCGAGCGCCCAGCCGATCGTGTCGACGAGCACGACGTGGACGGCGAACGCGGCCACCACCTTCGCGACGGTGAGCCAGTCGGTGCCGGCGTGCGTGTCGACGTCCTCGCCCGCCTCGGGCTCGGCGGTGCGACCGCGCAGCGCCCCGACGAGCACCGCCCCGCCGGCGAGCACCAGCGCGACGCCGACGGCGTACGGGAACGCCCGCGGCCCGACCGCGTTGGCGCTGAGCGGCACCGTGATCCGGTGCGAGTCGACGAGGGTGAAGACCCCCAGGCCGACCACGACGAGGGCGACCACGGCGTCCGGGACGGCGGCGGTGCGCCGTCCCGGGGCCGCAGCGGCGAGCTCCTGCTGGGTCATCGGGTCGCCTACTTCACCAGGCCGAGGTCGGCCAGGACGGCCTCGGTGGTGGTGGTCTGCTCCTTCAGGTAGCTGTCGAACTCGTCACCGGCGAGGAACGTGTCGGTCCAGCCGTTCTTGGTGAGCGCGTCCTTCCAGCCGGCGCTGGCGTGCATGTCGGTCACGGCCTTCACCAGGCGCGCCTTGTCGTCGTCCGAGACGCCACCGGGCGCCACCACGCCTCGCCAGTTGATGATCTCGACGTCGAAGCCGGACTCCTTCAGGGTCGGCGCGTCGACGCCCTCGACCCGCTCCGGACCGGCGACGGCCAGGGCGCGCAGCTTGCCGGCCTTGATCTGCTCGGCGTACTCGCTGACGCCCGAGACGCCGGCCTGCACCTTGTTGCCGAGCAGGGCGGCCAGCGACTCGCCACCGCCGGAGAACGCGATGTAGTTCAGGTCGGACGGCGGCAGGCCCGCGGACTTCGCCAGCAGCCCGGCGACGATGTGGTCGGTGCCGCCGGCCGAGCCCCCGGCGATCGGGAAGCCACGCCCCTTCTCCTTCAGGGCCGCCGCCAGCTGCTTGATGTCCTGGTACGGGCTGCTGGCCGGCACCACGACGACCTCGTCCTCGGCGGTGAGGCGCGCGATCGGCGTGACGTCCTCGAGCGTGGCCTGCGACTGGTTGGTCTTCACCGCGCCGACCATCACCAGGCCCATGACCATCAGCGAGTGGTCGCTCTTGTCGTTGGCCAGCTGCGCGAGGCCCACGGTGCCGCCGGCGCCGTTGACGTTCTTGACCGTCACCGAGCGGGCGAGCTTCGCGGACTCCATGGCCGCGCCCATCGCCCGGGCGGTGCTGTCCCAGCCGCCGCCGGGGGCGGCCGGCGCCATGATGTCGAGCCGGGAGTACGACTTCCCGGCGTCGGTGCTGCCCGAGCCGCTGGTCGAGCCGCACGCGGCCAGGGCCAGGGCGGCGACGGGGACGACCGCGGCCGCGGCCCAGCGGCGGTGCGGACGGGGAGTGCTGCGGAGCGTCATCGGTACCTCCCGGACAGCCAGGACGCCGTCGTCCCGGTCGGGTCGGGACGCTAGGGAGCACAGGGCCTCGCACGGAATGCTGAGGTCGTAGACGTCGTAGAGGTCGTTCTGGTCGTGCGGTCGTGACGGCCCGCCTGAGGCACCATGGAGCCGTGCGACGGAGCATCCCCCTGGCCGTGCAGCTGCTGGCCATGCAGGTGGCGATCGTCCTCGTCACCGTGCTGGTGGCAGGGGCGCTCGCGGTGCGCGTGCAGGACCACCAGATCCGGGAGAACTACTCGCGCCGGGTGCTGACCATCGCCCGCAGCCTCGCCAGCGTCCCGGCCGTGCAGGACGCGTACGCGTCGTCCGACCCCTCGCGCACCCTGCAGCCGCTCGCCGAGACGGTGCGCCAGGCCGCGGGTGCGACGTTCGTCGTCTTCACCAACGCGCAGGGCGTGCGGTACTCGCACCCCGACCCCAGCAAGATCGGCCAGATGGTGTCGACCGACCCCAGCGTGCCCCTGGGCGGCGAGGAGTTCGTCGGCACCGAGACCGGGTCGCTCGGCACGTCGTTGCGCGCCAAGGTTCCGGTGCGCGCCCAGGACGGCACGGTGCAGGGCACGGTGTCGGTCGGCATCCTGGAGAGCCGGCTGTCGGCCGACCTCGCGAACGTCGTCCCGGCCCTGGCGGCGTGGCTCACCGCCGCTGCGATGCTCGGCGTCGTCGGCGCCGCGGTGGTCTCGCGCCTGGTGCGGCGCCGGCTGTTCGGGCTCGAGCCGGTCGAGATCGCCGACCTGCTCAAGACCCGCGACGCCATGCTGCACGGCATCCGCGAGGGCGTCGTGGCGCTCGACGACCGTGGCCGGGTGGCCCTGGTCAACGACGAGGCCGTGCGGCTGCTCGGCCTGGTCGAGCTGCCCACCGGCCGCCTCGCCGAGGAGGTGCTCGACCCGGACGTCGTCGCCGCGCTCGTCACCGACGAGGACCCCGTCACCGACCGGCTGGTGCTGGCCGGCGAGCGGCTGCTGGTGGCCAACCGCACCCACGCCACCGTCGGCGACCGGGACGTCGGCCGGGTGCTGACGTTGCGCGACCGCACCGAGCTGTTCGACGCGCTGCGGGCGCTGCACGGCGAGCGCAGCACCTCCGACGCCCTGCGCGCCCAGGCCCACGAGTTCAGCAACAACCTGCACGTGCTGTCGGGGCTGATCGAGCTCGGTCGGCACGACGAGGCGGTGCGGTTCATCGAGCGGCTGGGCGCCGGCAGCAGCCTGCTGGGCGGCGCGAGCATGAGCCAGATCGAGGACGCCTCGGTCGCGGCACTCCTGGTGGCCAAGGGCGCCGCGGCCCGCGAGCGCGGCGTGACCCTGCGCCTGGACGACGCGTCGGAGGTCGGCGACGGCGTGGGCGACGACGTCGTCACCGTGCTCGGCAACCTCGTCGACAACGCGGTCGACGCCACCGGCGCGGGCGGGACCGTCGAGGTGCGGGTGCTCGCCGACGGACCGCACGGGGCCATCTCGATCCAGGTGCAGGACGACGGCCCCGGGGTGCCGCACGAGCGCCGGACGACCATCTTCGAGGCGGGCACGTCGTCCAAGCACCGCACGGCCGACCACCACGGGCAGGGCATCGGCCTGGCGCTGGTGTCGCGCATCGTGCGGCGCCGGCGCGGCAGCGTGGTGGTCGGCGACCGCGGCGGCGGTGGCGCGGTCTTCACGGTCGAGCTGCCCGCGGTGCAGGAGAAGGCAGGGACGCGGTGAGCGACCGGACCGACGACCGCGTGGCGCCGGTGCGCGTGCTGGTGGTCGACGACGACTTCGCGGTGGCCGCCATCCACCGGCGGTACGTCGAGACGCTGCCCGGCTTCGTCGTGGTGGGCGAGGCGCACCAGGGCACCGACGCGCTGCGCGCCGTCGAGGAGCTCGCGCCGGACCTGGTGCTGCTCGACATCTACCTGCCGGACCTCAGCGGCGTCGAGGTGCTGCGGCGGCTGCGCGCCGACCCGGCCGGCCAGCGGGTCGACGTCATCGCGGTGACCGCCTCGCGCGAGGTCGAGACGGTGCGCGCCGCGATGGCCGGCGGCGTCGTCCACTACCTCATCAAGCCGTTCACCCTCGCCGCGCTGCAGGAGCGGCTGCTCGCCTACGCGGCGCAGCGGCGCGAGCTCGACCGGCTCACCGGCGGCGAGGGCTCGGTGCGCGACCAGGCCGAGGTCGACCGGCTGCTCGCACCGCGCACCGCGGCGCCGACGGCGCCGCCCGACCTGCCCAAGGGCCTGTCGGCGCACACCTTGCAGCTGGTCGAGGGCGTGCTGCGCGAGGCCGACCGCGAGCTGTCCGCGGGCGAGACGGCCGAGCTGTGCGGGCTGTCGCGGGTCAGCGCGCGGCGCTACCTCGAGCACCTCGCGACGCGCGGTCAGGCCCAGGTGCGGCCACGCTACGGCTCGGCCGGACGGCCCGAGCACGGCTACCGCTGGATCAGCGCACCGGCTGGAAACGCCTGAGCCGCAGGCTGTTCGTCACGACGAAGACCGAGCTGGCCGCCATCGCCGCGCCCGCCACCATCGGGTTCAGCCAGCCGGCCGCGGCCAGCGGCACGGCGGCGACGTTGTAGGCGAAGGCCCAGAACAGGTTGCCCTTGATGGTGCGCAGCGTCGCCCGCGCCAGCCGGACGGCGTCCGCGGCCGTCCGCAGGTCGCCTCGCACCAGGGTGAGGTCGGACGCCTCGATCGCGACGTCGCTGCCGGTGCCCATCGAGAGACCGAGGTCGGCCGCAGCGAGGGCGGCGGCGTCGTTCACCCCGTCGCCCACCATGGCGACCACGGCTCCCTCGCGCTGGAGCCGTTGCACCGCAGCGACCTTGTCGGCCGGGAGCACCTCGGCCACGACGTCGTCGATGCCGACCTCGGCCGCCACGGACGCGGCCGCGCGCCGGTTGTCACCGGTGAGCAGCACCGGCCGCAGCCCCAGCTCGCGCAGCGCTCGCACCGCGGCCGCCGAGGAGTCCTTGACCGTGTCGCCGACGACGACCAGGCCGACGAGCTGCTGGTCGACCGCCACCCACACCGGCGTGCGACCGGCGTCCTCGTGGCGCTCGGCCGCCTCGGCCAGCGCGGCCGGCACCTCGCCCGGCACGTGGCCGGACGTCGTCAGCCACGACCACCGGCCCACCGCGACGGCACGGCCATCGACCGTCGCCGTGACGCCACGACCGGCGTGGTCGGCGAAACCCGTTGCGGCAGAGAGGTTCCCACGCGACGCCGCGACGTCAGCCACCGCGGTCGCCACCGGGTGCGCCGAGCCGTGCTCGACCGCTCCCGCGATCGCCAGGACGTCCTCCGGCGTCCAGCCGCCGTCAGCCACGACATCGTGCACGGTCATGCGTCCGGTGGTCACGGTGCCGGTCTTGTCGAGCACCACGGTGTCGACCGCCCGTGTCTGCTCGAGCACCTGCGGCCCGCGGATCAGCACGCCCAGCTGCGCACCGCGCCCGGTGCCCACCATGAGCGCGGTCGGCGTGGCGAGCCCCAGCGCGCACGGGCAGGCGATCACCAGCACCGCGACCGCGGCCGTGACGGCCTTCTCGGCACCGGCCCCCGACGCCAGCCACCCGACGAGCGTGAGCACGGCCAGCACCAGCACCACCGGCACGAAGACCGCCGACACCCGGTCGGCGAGCCGCTGCACCGGCGCCTTGCCGTGCTGCGCCTGCTCGACCAGCCGGGCCATCTGGGCCAGCTGCGTGTCCGAGCCGACCCGCGTGGCCCGCACGATCAGCCGCCCGCCGGCGTTGACGGTGGCGCCGACGACCGCGTCGCCCGGCCCGACCTCCACCGGCACCGGCTCGCCGGTGAGCAGCGAGGCGTCGACCGCCGACGTGCCGTCGAGCACCACGCCGTCGGTCGCGACCTTCTCGCCCGGCCGGACGACGAACCGGTCGCCCACGACCAGCGCCGCCGCCGGCACCCGCTGCTCGACGTCGCCGGACGACGTCGCGCGCAGCACCGCGACGTCCTTGGCCCCCAGGTCGAGCAGCGCGCGCAGCGCCGCCGCCGACCGCCGGCGGGCGCGGTCCTCGAGCCGGCGGCCGGCCAGGATCGCGACCGTGACCACCGAGGCGACCTCGAGGTAGGGCTCGCCACGGCCCGATGCGACGGCCCAGACCGACCACGCCGTCGCGGCCGTGACGCCCAGGGAGACCAGGGTGTCCATGGTGGCCGCACCGTGGCGGGCGTTGACCAGCGCCGCCCGGTGCAGCGGCCACGCACCCCACGTGACGACGGGCAGCGCCAGCAGCAGCACGACCTGCTCCCAGCCGGTGAACCGCAGGGCCGGCACCATCGAGACCAGGGTGACCGGGACGGCGAGCAGCGCCGACAGCGCGAGCCGCGAGCGCCACCAGGGACGGCCCGGGTCGTCGTCCGGCGTCGACCCGGGCGGCGCGGGCGGCTCGGCCGTGTAGCCCGTGGCCTCGACGACGGCGACGAGCGCGTCGGTCGACACCGTCGGCTCGCGGGTGATGCTGGCGCGCCCGGTCGCGTAGTTGACGCTGGCGCTGACGCCCTCGACGCGGTTGAGCTTCTTCTCGACCCGCGCCGCGCACGAGGCGCACGTCATCCCGCCGATGACGAGCTCGAGCTGGTCGGCGCTCAAGCGGTCACCAGCCGGTAGTCACCGGCCTCGTCGAGCGCGGCCTCGACCTGCTCGGCGGTCAGCGGGGCGTCGCTGGTGACCGTCACGGTCGAGGTGGCCGCCGGGTCGAGCGCGACCTGCACGTCCTTCACGCCGTCGACGGCGGTGAGCTCCTCGGTGACCGCGCTGACGCAGTGGCCGCAGGTCATCCCGGTGACGGAGTACGTGGTGGTGGTCATGGTGCGGCTCCTCGGGTCGGTCAGGGAGGGTCAGGAACGGACGAGCCGGGCGATGGCGTCGGACGCCTCGCGCAGCTTGGTGTCGGCCTCGTCGCCGCCGGCGGCCACCGCGTCGACGACGCAGTGGCCCAGGTGCTCGTCGAGCAGGCCGAGCGCGACGGCCTGCAGCGCCTTGGTGGCCGCCGAGACCTGGGTGAGGACGTCGATGCAGTACTGGTCCTGCTCGACCATGCGGGCGATGCCGCGCACCTGGCCCTCGACCCGGCGCAGCCGCTTGAGGTGCGCCTGCTTGGTGTCGCTGTACCCAGGGACGACGGCAGGCACGTCCGGGAGCGTGGTGTCGGTCATGCTGCCACTATACCCCCACCCCGTATCGGAGATGTGATGTGCACCCGAAGGGGTTGCGAGGGTTACCGGCGAGTAGCATCATGGGTTACCGGTGGGTAACCACGACTGCTGCCGCACACGGAAGGACCCGCGACCATGGGCCACTACAAGTCCAACGTCCGCGACATCGAGTTCAACCTCTTCGAGGTGCTCGGCCGCCAGGAGCTGCTGGGCCAGGGCCCGTACGACGAGATCGACCCCGACACCGCGCGCGAGATGGTGCGCGAGGTCGCGCGCCTGGCCGAGAACGAGCTGGCCGAGAGCCTGCTCGACTCCGACCGCAACCCGCCGGTCTACGACCCGAGCACCTACGAGGTCACGGTGCCGGCGTCGTTCCGCAAGAGCTACCAGGCCTACCTGGACGCCGAGTGGTGGCGCACCGACATCCCGGCCGAGCTGGGCGGCACCGTCGTCCCGCCGTCCCTGCGCTGGGCGATCGCCGAGCTGGTGCTCGGCTCAAACCCCGCCGTGCACATGTACTCCGCCGGCTTCGCGTTCGCCAAGGTGCTGCACGGCCTGGGCACCGACGAGCAGAAGAAGCTCGCCCGGCACCTGGTCGACCAGCACTGGGGCTGCACCATGGTGCTCACCGAGCCGGACGCCGGGTCCGACGTCGGCGCCGGCCGCACCAAGGCCGTGCAGCAGCCGGACGGCACCTGGCACATCAGCGGCGTCAAGCGCTTCATCACCAGCGCCGAGGCCGACTTCTACGACAACGTCGTGCACTTCGTGCTGGCCCGCCCCGAGGGTGCGGGGCCGGGCACGAAGGGCCTGAGCCTGTTCGTCGTGCCGAAGTACCACGTCGACCTCGAGACCGGCGAGAAGGGTGAGCGCAACGGCGCCTTCGTCACCAACGTCGAGCACAAGATGGGCCTCAAGGTCTCGACCACGTGCGAGGTGCGTTTCGGCGAGGTCGACGGCATCCCGGCCGTCGGCACGCTGCTCGGCGAGGTGCACGACGGCATCGCGCAGATGTTCAAGATCATCGAGTTCGCCCGGATGATGGTCGGCACCAAGGCCATCGCGACGCTGTCGACCGGCTACCTCAACGCTCGCGACTACGCCAAGGAGCGCGTGCAGGGCGCCGACCTGACGCAGATGACCGACAAGGCCGCGCCGCGCGTCACCATCACCCACCACCCGGACGTGCGCCGCTCGCTGATGCTGCAGAAGGCGTACGCCGAGGGCCTGCGCGCGCTGGTGCTGTTCACCGCCAGCCAGCAGGACACCGTCGACGTCGCCGGCCACGCCGCGGGCAGCGAGGACTTCGACGAGGGCTCGGCGGCCGACATGGCCGTGCGGGTCAACGACCTGCTGCTGCCGATCGTCAAGGGCTGCGGCTCCGAGCGCGCCTGGGTGCTGCTCGGCACCGAGTCGCTGCAGACCTTCGGCGGGTCCGGCTTCCTGCAGGACTACCCGGTCGAGCAGTACGTCCGCGACTCCAAGATCGACAGCCTGTACGAGGGCACGACCGCCATCCAGGGCATGGACTTCTTCTTCCGCAAGATCGTCCGTGACAAGGGCCAGGCGCTCGGCCACCTCGCCACCCAGATCCAGGAGTTCGTCAAGGGCGGCACGGGCGACCTGGCCACCGAGCGCGAGCTGCTCGGCAAGGCGCTCGAGGACGTGCAGGGCATCGTCGGCACCATGGTCGCCTCGCTGATGTCGTCCGACACCCGCCAGGGCGGCGACGTCACGAACATCTACAAGGTCGGCCAGAACACCTCGCGACTGCTGCTCGGCACCGGCGACCTGGTGGTCGGCTGGCTGCTGCTGCGCCAGGCCGAGGTGGCCACCGAGGCGCTCAAGGGCGACGTCTCGGCGTCCGACCGGGCGTTCTACACCGGCAAGGTCGCGGCCGCGTCGTTCTTCGCCCGCACGGTGCTGCCGAAGCTGGCCGCCGAGCGCGCGATCGCCGAGGCCACCGACAACGCGCTGATGGACGTGCCCGAAGAGGCGTTCTGAGCCGCTGACCGACGCACGGCCGTCGCACGAGGGGCCGCCACCCGGCTGGGTGGCGGCCCCTCGTCGTTCCCCGAGAGCTGACGGCTACAGCCGGCGGTCCTCCGGGGGGAGCCCGGTGTCCCGGTGCTCCACGACGGTCTGGTGGGAGGTGTTCGCCCGCTGCTGGTTCATGACCAGCGCGAGGATGATCGCCAGCACACCGGCACCCATGCAGATGTAGCCGATGGCGGTCAGGTCGAAGTCGGACAGCCGGTCCTGCACCCCGAAGGCGAGGATGCCGCCGACGACGAGCAGGAAGATGCCTGCGCCGATTCCCATGGTGGTCCCTCCTGTGCGGTCACCGGGCGGCGACCTGTGCGCCGAGTGTGGATCAGGTGAGGGACCGGCGCACCCCGAAACGCCGCCGTCCGGGTGACCCACCCGCTCAGGGCCCCTTCTGGGGAATTCGCCCTCCCGGGGCCGCTCCGGGGGCGAATTCCCCAGAAGACGCCCCCGGAGCGGGGGCGGGGTGGGGTCAGGTGCCGCGGAGGTCGAGGACGAGGTCGGACGGCGCGCCCGCCACGAGCCGCACGGGGATGCCCCAGTCCTGCTGGTAGAGGTGGCAGGCGGCGTGCTCGGCCGGCTCGCCGGTCTCGGGGTCGCCGTCGCACGCCGCGGCCTGCACGCTGACGTGCAGCACCCCCTCGGTGACGCCGTCGGCGAGCCGCAGCTCGCGCACCAGCCCCTGCGCGCTGCCCGCGCCCTCGACGAGCAGGGACGGCGGGGTCGCGCTGACGTCGAGCCGGGTCGGGTCGCCCCACCGGTGGTCGAGCTTCTGCCCGGACGGCGGCACGAAGCTCACCGCGAGCGTGACCTCTCCCGGGGCGAGCTCGGTCGGCGGGCGCTGCGTGCGACGCGCGCCGCCGTCGACGCGCTGCGCGTCGGCGGGGATCGCCACCCGCACCAGCCGGTGCGCCCCCGACTCGACGACCACCAGCACGGGCGGCTCGCCGTCCGCGCCGGGCTCGACGACCGCAGCGCTCGGCTCGGCGAGCCCGGTCGCGAGCGTCTGCACCTCCCCGGACGACGGGTCGAACCGCCGCACGGCCCCGTTGTACGTGTCGGCGAGCGCGACCGAGCCGTCCGGCAGCACGGTCACCCCGAGCGGGTGCTGCAGCAGCGCCTCGGCGGCCGGCCCGTCGACGTGCCCGAAGTCGAACAGGCCGGTGCCGACGTCCGTGAGCACCTCGAACCGCGCGCCCTCGAGCGCGGGGTCGTCGGGCGCCGCGTGCAGGTGCCGCAGCGCCGAGGTCTCGGAGTCGGCGACCCACAGCACCTCGCCGTCGGGCGACGTCGCGAGGCCGGACGGCTGGGCGAACCACGCGTGGTGGGCGGCGCCGTCGCGGACGCCCTCGGCGCTCGTGCCGGCCAGCACCTCGATGCTGCCCTCGACCGGGTCGAACGTCCACAGCTGGTGGGTGCCGGCCATGGCCACGACGACGGCGTGGTCGAACCACGCGACGTCCCACGGCGACGAGAGGTCTTGTGCCGCAGCGGGTCCAGCGCCGGTGCGCAGCCGCAGCTGACGGCCGGTTCCGGCCACGGTGGTCACCGCGCCGTCGTCCAGCCGGAGCCCGCGCAGCGCGTGGTTGACCGTGTCGGCGACGACCACGTCGTAGCCCACGTTCGCGGCCACGTCGGCCGGCAGCAGCGCCAGGCCCTGCGGCTCGCTGAACCGCGCGGCCGCCGGGCCGCCGTCGACCAGCCCGCGCCCCCCGTCGCCGAACCGCCGCCGCTCGGTGACCAGGTCGGCCTCGAGCTCGACCAGCTGGTGGTGCGCGGTGTCGCTCACGAGGTACGAGCCGCCGGGCAGCGCCAGCACCTTGCCGGGGAAGCGCAGCGCGGTGGACGGCGAGGGCGGCGGCACGTACGGACCCGAGCCGCGGTGCAACGTGCCCTTCGCCTCGTGCTCGGCGACCAGCTCGTCCAGCAGCACGCCGAGCCCGTGCGCGTGGCCCTCCCCGGACAGCTGCGCCACGACGTAGCCCTCGGGGTCGACGACGGTGAGCGTCGGCCAGGCCCGGGCCGCGAAGGCCTTCCAGGTGACCAGCTCGGGGTCGTCGAGCACGGGGTGGTGCACGCCGTACCGCTCGACCGCCGCGACGAGCGCGTCGGCGTCCGCCTCGTGCTCGAACTTCGGCGAGTGCACGCCGATCGTCACCAGGACGTCGGAGTACTTCTCCTCCAGCGGGCGCAGCTCGTCGAGCACGTGCAGGCAGTTGACGCAGCAGAACGTCCAGAAGTCGAGCAGCACGACCTTGCCGCGCAGCCCGGCCAGCGTCAGCGGCTCGCCGCCGGTGTTGAGCCAGCCGCGGCCGGCGAGCTCGGGTGCGCGCACGCGGGCGCGGCGGGTGGGAGCGGTCATCGCGGCGTCGCCTCGTCGTCCTCGTCGGGTCCGTCGGGTCCGTCGGGTCCGTCGGCCGGGTCGTCCGGCCCGGGCGGGCGGCGGTGCTCGACGAACGTGCGCCGCAGCAGCACGACCTGCGCGAAGCCGGTGCCGATCAGGCCGCCCGTGAACAGCGCCTGCGCGGTGGCCGGGTCGCCGTGCCGCTCGGACGACGCCGCCAGCACCGCGGTGATCCCGAGCAGCACCCAGACGACGGGCGCGCCGGTCACGGTCACGTACCGCGTCATCGACCGCGAGCGCCGGTACGAGATCGGCCCGACGACGAGGCAGACCGCGAGCACCACGAGGTAGAAGTCCACCTAGAGCCGCCGGTCGGCCAGCACCGGGAAGGCCGCTCGCACGTCGGCCAGCCCCTCGACGTCCAGGGTCACCGAGAGCACCTGCTCGCCCTCGCCCGCGGAGGCCAGCACCTCGCCGGTGGGCGCGACGACCTGGCTGCGCCCGCCCATGGCATGGCCGGAGTGCGTGCCGCCGGTGTTGCAGGCGACGACGAAGACCTGGTCCTCGACCGCGCGGGCCTGGCCGAGCAACGTCCAGTGGGCGACGCGCGCGGCGGGCCAGGCCGCCGGGACGACGACCACCTCGGCCCCGGCGTCGAGCAGCAGCCGGAACTGCTCGGGGAAGCGCAGGTCGTAGCAGGTGGCGAGCCCCAGCCGCACCGGTGCGCCGCCGGAGCGCGGCTGCGGCACGTCCGCCGTGACGACGTCGAGGCCCGCCTCGAGCAGGTGCGGCTCGCCGGCGCCGAAGCCGAACCGGTGCACCTTGCGGTAGGTGGCCAGCAGGTCGCCGTCCGGGCCGAGCAGCACCGAGGTGTTCCAGAGCCCGCGGCCCTGCGGGCCGGGGTCGGCACCGTCCGCCGCCTTCTCGACCACCGAGCCGGCGTGCAGCACGACGCCGGCGTCGCGGGCCGCCTCCCGCATCGCGGTGACGGTCGGGCCGTCGAGGGTCTCGGCCCGGTCGGCCCACAGCGGGTACGAGAAGCCCTCGGGTGCCCACAGCTCGGGCAGCACGACCAGGTCGTGGCCGGCCTGCGCGCGCACCAGCGCGGCGACCCGCTCGACCCGCTCGGCGACCGGCTCGCCGTCGCCGTACGCGACCTGCACCACCGCGACCTTCATCGCCGCACCTCCTCGTCGCGCATGCGAGCCAGCCGGGCGTTGTAGGCCGCGAGCTCGGCGTCGCCGTCGCGGTCGGCCTGCCGGTCGCTGCGCCGGGCCTCGCGGTCGTCCGAGCGCACCCAGGCGATCGCGATGCCCATGCCGAGCAGCAGCACCGGCAGCTCGCCGACGCCCCAGGCCACCGCGCCGCCGTACTGCTGGTCGGCGATCGGCGAGCGCCCCCAGGTGCGGCCGAGCGCGCCCAGGACGTCGGGCGCGAGCAGCTGCGAGCCCTGCACGAGCGCGATGCCGAAGAAGGCGTGGAACGCCATGGTGGCGAACAGCAGCAGCAGGCGCATCGGGTACGGCGGGTGGCGCGGCCCGGGGTCGACGCCGATCAGCACCGATGCGAACAGGTAGCCCACCAGCAGGAAGTGCACGTGCATCAGGACGTGCCCGGTGTGGGTGCGCAGCGACAGCTCGAACAGCGGCGAGTAGTAGAAGGCGATCAGGCTGCCCGCGAAGAGCCCGGCCGCGACGAGCGGGTGGCCGACGAGCGCGAGGAACCGCGAGTGGACGACGGCCAGCAACCACTCGCGCGGACCCTGGCTGCCGTCGCGGCGGGCGGGCAGCGTGCGCAGCGCGAGCGTCACGGGAGCGCCGAGCACCAGCAGCGGAGGCACGACCATCGACATGGTCATGTGCCCCATCATGTGCGCGCTGAACAGCACGCGGCCGTAGATGCCGGGCGCCCCGCTCGTCGCCCACACCAGCACGACGCAGCCCGCGACCCAGGCGACGGTGCGCAGCACGGGCCAGCGGTCGCCGCGCGCCGCGAGCCGGCGCACCCCGACGACGTAGAGGCCGGCGAGCAGGACGGCGACCGTCGTCCAGAGCAGGTCGACGCGCCACGCGCCGAACCACCGGGCGAGGTCGAGCGGCGGCGGCATCGGGTAGCCGGTGAGCGCGAGCGCCGGGGTGCCTGCGGCCTCGACCTCGCGCGGCGGCGCGCTGCTCGCGAGCGCCACCGCGGCGCCGACCGCGACACCCATCACGACGAGCTCGCCGATCGCGAGCCGCCAGAAGGCTTGCGCCGCAGCGGGTTCGGCGGCGATGACGCGGATGGTGCGGCGACGGTGCGCCGCGCCGGCGACGCCCAGCAGCACCAGCGACGCGACCTTGACCCCGACCAGCGCCCCGTACCGGGTCTGCAACCCGTCGAGCCCGCCGAGCCGCAGCCAGGCGTTGACGGCACCGGACAGCGCGACCAGCCCGAAGCACCACAGCGCCAGGGTCGAGTAGCGGGCGACGACGTCCGGCAGTGCGGGCCCGAGCCGGCCGCGCAGGACGACGAGCCCGACCAGGCCGCCGACCCACACCGTGACGCCGACGAGGTGCATCGCCAGGCTGTCGACGGCGAGCTCGTGGTCGAGGGAGCCCGACGCGTGACCCGTGAGCGCCACCGGCAGCAGCGCGACGACCGAGAGCAGCGCCATCCAGCCGACGGTCACCTGCCGCGTGGCGACGACCGCGCCGGTGGCCACGACCGCCACCACGAGCGAGCTGACGAGCAGGGCGCGCAGCAGGTCGATCTCGGTGATGAACTGGCCGAGCTGCTGGGAGAAGCCGGGCTCGCCCGGACCCACGCCGGCCAGGCGCGCGTAGCTGAGGACGAGCACCACGGCGCCCGACACCGCCCACACGAAGGCCGTCGCCCCGGCGAGGCGCACCACCGTCAGGGCGGTGCCCGCGAGCTCGGGCGAGCGCGAGCCGGCCGTCCGTCGTCCGGCACCGCCCAGGGGCAGCGCGACCGCGGCCAGCACGAGCAGTCCGACCGTGAGGCACGCGGCGACGTCGTCGACCACCTTGGCCAGCGGCAGGCCCCAGCGGGTGGCCGCACCCGGGTCGGCCACCAGCGAGGCCCCGGCCGCCCCGGTCAGGGTCAGCCCGAGCAGCACCACCGCGAGCGCCACGGCGCCCAGCCCGCCACCGGCCGCGGCCAGGCGCGCGCCGCGGACCGCGGGGACGGGGGTGGCCATGCGTCCAGGGTAGGTGGCTGGCGCGAAAGGGATTTGCGCCGGGCGGGGCTGCGGGTGCACCCTGGTCGAGTTGCTTGTATCACGCAACTAAGTATCTGCACCGACCGGAGACCTCCTTGACTGATCTCGCTCCCGCTGCCGCGGAGCTCAGCACCCAGGTGGTGCGGCTCACCCGGCAGGTCGGCGCGCTCAAGTCGCACCTGAGCGCGCGCACCCGGCACGGCCTGGAGTGGTCGTCGTACGTCGCGCTGTTCCACCTCGTCACCCGCGGCGCCATGCGCGCCAACGCGCTCGCCGAGGTGCTCTGCGCGGACCCGTCGACCGTCAGCCGTCAGGCGGCCGCCCTCGTCGAGGCCGGCCTCGTCGAGCGCCGTCCCGACCCGGACGACGGCCGCGCCGTCCAGCTCGTCGCCACCGACCGCGGGGCCGAGCTGTTCGCCACCGTGCGCGCCGAGCGCGACGCGCTGATCGCCGGGGTGCTGCAGGACTGGGACGTCGACGACGTCCGCACCCTGGCCACCCTGCTCGACCGTTTCACCACCGACCTCGAGCGGCACCGCCCGCGCCTGGTCCAGACCCTCGAATCCCAGGAGACCGCATGACCTCCGACGCCGCTGCGGCACCGGCCGCACCGAGCGCAGACCACGACGGCGGGCTCACCCACCGGCAGATCCTCACCATCCTGGTGGGGCTGATGATGGGCATGTTCCTCGCCGCCCTCGACCAGACGATCGTGGCCACCGCGATCCGCACCATCGCCGACGACCTCAACGGGCTGTCGGTGCAGGCGTGGGTGACCACCGCCTACCTGATCACCTCGACGATCGCGACGCCGCTGTACGGCAAGCTCAGCGACATCTACGGCCGCAAGCCGTTCTTCATCACGGCCATCTCGATCTTCGTGGTCGGCTCGCTGCTGTGCACGTTCTCGACGTCCATGTACATGCTCGCGGCGTTCCGCGCGCTGCAGGGTCTCGGCGCCGGCGGCCTGTTCTCGCTGGCGCTGGCGATCATCGGCGACATCGTCTCGCCGCGCGAGCGCGCCAAGTACCAGGGCTACTTCCTGGCCGTCTTCGGCACCTCGAGCGTCCTGGGCCCGGTCGTCGGCGGCTTCTTCGCCGGCGCCGACTCGATCCTGGGCGTCACCGGCTGGCGCTGGGTCTTCCTGGTGAACGTGCCGATCGGCATCGCCGCCCTGTACGTCGTCAACCACACGCTGAACATCGAGCACCACCGGCACGACCACCGGATCGACTGGCGCGGCGCCGTGGCCCTCACCGTCGGCCTGGTGCCGCTGCTGACCGTGGCCGAGCAGGGCCGCGAGTGGGGCTGGGGTTCCGGGCGCTCGATCGCGTGCTTCGTCGTCGGCGTCGTCGGCCTGGTGGCGTTCTTCGTCGCCGAGCGCGCCATGGGCGACGAGGCGCTGATCCCGCTGCGGCTGTTCCGCGACCGCACGGTGTCGACGTCCACGATCGCCAACATCGTGCTGGGCATGGGCCTGTTCGGCGGCGTCTCGGTGCTGCCGCTCTACCTGCAGATCGTCAAGGGCGCCTCGCCCACCGTCGCCGGCCTGCAGCTGCTGCCGCTGACGCTCGGCATCATGACGGCCTCGATCGCCTCGGGCCAGACGATCTCGCGCACCGGCAAGTACCGGCCGTTCCCGATCCTGGGCGCCGGCCTGATGCTGGTCGGCCTGGTGCTGTTCTCCCGCATCGGGGCGGACACGCCGCTGTGGCAGACGATGCTCATCATGCTGGTGTTCGGCCTGGGCCTCGGCAACTGCCTGCAGCCGCTGGTGCTGGCGATCCAGAACGCCGTGTCGCCGCGCGACATCGGCACCGCCACCGCCTCGGCGACGTTCTTCCGGCAGATCGGCGGCACGCTCGGCGTCGCGGTGTTCCTGTCGATCCTGTTCAGCAGCCTGCCGGACAAGCTGGCCTCGGCCTTCTCGGTCGCGCGCACGCAGCCGGACTTCCAGGCCGCGCTCGCGGACCCGAAGAACGCGCAGTTCGCGCAGCAGCTGAAGTCGGGCGCGTTCGGAGGCTCGTCGTCGCTGAACGACAGCTCGTTCCTCGACCGGATCGACCCGCGCCTGGCGCACCCGTTCCTCGTCGGCTTCTCGGACGCCATGCACATGGTGTTCGTGGCGGCCGCGGTGGTCGTGGCCGTCGGGTTCGTCGTGGTGCTGTTCCTGCCGGCGCGCGAGCTGCGCTCGCAGTCGGGCCTGCAGGCCGCGGCCGGCGAGCGCCGCGCCGAGGCCGAGGCCGCCGCTGCGGCGAAGGCCGAGGCCTCCACCAAGGACGCCTGACCGCAGTCGACCTGACGCAGAAGGGGCACCTGACCGTCGTCGGGTGCCCGTTCTGCGTCAGGTCACGGCACCACTGCGACGGACGAGCGCGGCTCGCACCCGCTCGGCCAGACGATCCGGGTGCTGCAGGACGTCGCGCGACGTCACCTCGATGACCTGCCAGCCGTGGTCCTCCAGCAGACGACGGCGGGCCTTGTCGCCCAGCCACTGGCGACGGTCGGTGCGGTGGTGGTCGCCCTCGTACTCGATGGCGAGCCGTGCCTCCTGGTAGCTGAGGTCGGGACGGGCCAACCACGCGCCGTCGACGACGACGTCCCGGTTCACCTGCGGCGCGGGGAGCCCGCTCGTGACGAGCAGCAACCGCAGCCTCGACTCCATCGGCGACTCGCTGCGCCCGTCGAGCAAGGGCAGCGCTCGGCGCAGCAAGCGGACCCCTCGACGTCGCGCCGGAGTGGCAGCTGCCTGCGCGAGCGACGCCCTCGAGGCGCCGCGCCCCAGCACGGCGTCGCCCAGGACCACGAGCTCCGCGAGGTCGAGCCGACTGCCCAGGTCCGCCCACGTCGTCTCGGCCCGGACCACCGCGAGGCCAGACCGCAGGACCACGTCGTCCGGCAGCAGCCCCTGGTGCCCGACGACACCGGCTCGTCGTGGCGGGCGCTTCTCACCGACGGTGCTCACCTCGAGCTCGGGCCGGCGCGGCGCAGGGAGCCGCAGGAGCTCTGCCGCGGTGGCGTGGCTGAACACCACGTCGGGCGCGGCGCAGACCAGGGCGCGGCACCGGGTCAGCAGGTCGAGCTCGCCGTCCGCGAGGACCCTCACCCCGTAGGTGGGCGAGACGAACCGCGCGCCGCGCTGCACGTCGGCAGACAGCCCGAAGGACTCCCCCTCGCTGCGGGTGAACGGGACGCCGGGCACGACCGTCGGAGGGAGCGGTCGACGTCCGGGCACGGCACCAGCGTGTCGCGGTCCGGCCCACTGGGGCCGGCGTCGTCCACAGGCGCTCGTGACCTGACGACGAAGGGGCACCAGACCGTGGTCCGGTGCCCCTTCTTCGTCAGGTCGACGTCGCGGTCAGGCCCAGACCAGGGCCTGCTCGGGACGCTCGAGCACGGTGGCGACGTCCGAGAGGAAGCGGCTGCCGAGGTCGCCGTCCACCAGCCGGTGGTCGAAGCTCAGCCCCAGCGTCGTGACCTGGCGCGGCGTGACCTTGCCCTTGTGCACCCACGGCATCGCCCGCACCGCGCCGAAGCACAGGATCGCGGCCTCGCCCGGGTTGAGGATCGGCGTGCCGGTGTCGACGCCGAAGACGCCGACGTTGGTGATCGACATCGTGCCGCCGGCCATCTCGGCCGGCTGGGTACGACCCTCGCGCGCGGTGGCGGTCAGCGCGGCCAGCGCGTCGGCCAGCTCGCGCAGCGACATGGCGTGCGCGTCCTTGATGTTCGGGACGACGAGCCCGCGCGGGGTGGCCGCGGCGATGCCGAGGTTCACGTAGTGCTTGACCACGATCTCCTGGGCCGCCTCGTCCCACGCCGCGTTGATCTCGGGGTTGCGGCGCGCCGCGATGAGCATGGCCTTGGCCACGACCAGCAGCGGCGAGACCTTGACGTCGCGGAACTCGCGGTCGGTGCGCAGCCGGTCGACGAGCTTCATCGTGCGGGTCACGTCGACCTGCACGAACTCGGTGACGTGCGGCGCGGTGAACGCCGAGCCGACCATGGCCTGCGCGGTCATCTTGCGCACGCCCTTGATCGGCACCCGCGTCTCGCGCTGCCCCTCGGCCGGCCGGGACGACGGGAGCGCCGCCACCGCGGCCGGGGCCGCAGCCGCCGATCCGCCGGAGACGTGGTTCTGCAGGTCCTCCCGCGTCACCACGCCACCCGGACCGCTCGGCGCCACCGAGGTCAGGTCGACGCCGAGGTCCTTGGCCAGCTTGCGCACCGGCGGCTTGGCCAGCGCCCGGCCGTGCACCCGCGGCGTCTCGTCGTGCCCGAGGTGGTCGGGCAGGTCGGTGTGCGGCGCACGGTGCGGCTCGACCGGAGGGAGCTCGGCCTCCTCGGCCAGCTCCTGCGAGACCATCCGGCCGATCTCGTAGCCGCCGTGGCGCGCGGGCTTGACGCCCTCGTCGGCGAACTGGTCGACGTTGGCCTTGCGTGGGCGGCGCTTGGCGGACGTCGTCCGGGGGCCGTAGCCCACGAGCACCGACGTGCGCCCACCGGGCGCGGGACCACCGATGAGGCCGGGCTCGACGGCGCCCTCCTCGGGCGCCTGCTCGACCTCGGTCGCGCCCTCGGCCGCACCGGGGGGCTCGGTCGAGCTGCCGGACGCCTCGGCCGGGGAGGCCGGGGCCGCCGGAGCCGCGCCGCCGGGATCGACGTCGACCGCGATGATCGGCGTGCCGACGTCGACGGTCTGGCCCTCGGGCACGAGCAGCTCGCTGACCACGCCGGCGAACGGCGTCGGCAGCTCGACGAGCGACTTGGCCGTCTCGATCTCGACGATGATGTCGTTGGTGCGCACCGTGTCGCCGGGCTTGACCTTCCAGGTCACGATCTCGGCCTCGGTGAGGCCCTCGCCGACGTCGGGCAGGCGGAACTGCTTCAGGTCAGGCACGTCCGTCCCCTTCCTCAGTAGGCGAGCGAGCGGTCGACGGCGTCGAGCACCCGGTCGAGGTCCGGCAGGAACTCCTCCTCGAGCTTGCTCGGCGGGTAGGGCAGGTTGAACCCGCCGACCCGGAGCACGGGCGCCTCGAGGTGGTAGAAGCAGCGCTCGGTGATGCGCGCGGCGACCTCCGCCCCCATGCCGAGGAACGTCGACGCCTCGTGGACGACGACGAGCCGGCCGGTCTTCTCGACCGACGCCGCGAGCGTGTCGACGTCCAGCGGAGACAGCGAGCGCAGGTCGACGACCTCGATGCTGCGCCCCTCCTCGGCCGCGGCGGTGGCGGCCTCGACGCAGGTCTTCACCATCGGGCCGTAGGCGGCGACGGTGACGTGCTCGCCCTCGCGGACGACCTTGGCCTGGTGCAGCGGCTGGGCGTCGGCGAGCGACATGCCCTCGGGCAGGTCGCCCTTCTCCCAGTAGCGCCGCTTGGGCTCGTAGAAGATCACCGGGTCGTCGCTGGCGATGGCCTGCTGGATCATGAAGTGCGCGTCGACCGGGTCGGCGCAGCACACGACGCGCAGGCCCGCGGTGTGCGCGAAGTAGGCCTCGTTGGACTCGCTGTGGTGCTCGACCGCGCCGATGCCGCCACCGACCGGGATCCGGACGACGACCGGCAGCTTGACGGCGCCGAGCGCGCGGGCGCGCATCTTGGCCAGCTGCGACACGATCTGGTCGAACGCGGGGTACACGAACCCGTCGAACTGGATCTCGCAGACGGGCCGGTAGCCGCGCAGCGCCATGCCGATGGCGGTGCCGATGATGCCGGACTCGGCCAGCGGGGCGTCGATGACGCGGTCCTCGCCGAAGTCCTTCTGCAGGCCGTCGGTGACGCGGAAGACGCCGCCGAGCTTGCCGATGTCCTCACCCATGATGAGGACCTTGGGGTCGGCCTCCATCGCGGCCCGCAGGCCGGTGTTGATGCCCTTGGCCAGGCTGATCTGCGCCATGTCAGCGACCTCCCTCGGTGCCGTGGCCGGCATCGGCGAACGAGTCGAGGTAGGTGGCGAACTCGCGCCGCTCCTCCTCGACCAGCGGGTGCTCGTCGACGTAGACGTGGTCGAACATGCTCAGCGGCTCGGGGTCGGGCAGGCTCAGGCAGCCCTGCCGCACGTGCGCCGCGAGCTCCTCGCTCTCGGCGTCGAGCGCGGAGAAGAAGTCGTCGTCGGCCATGCCGTTCGCGACCAGGTGCGCCTTGAGCCGGATGATCGGGTCGCGCTCCTTCCACACCTCGACCTCGGCCGAGACGCGGTAGCGCGTGGGGTCGTCGGACGTCGTGTGCGCGCCCATGCGGTAGGTGAACGCCTCGATGAACGTCGGCCCGCCGCCCTGGCGCGCGTTGTCGAGCGCGGCCTTGGTCACGGCGTACACGGCCAGGACGTCGTTGCCGTCGACCCGCACGCCCGGGAAGCCGAAGCCGGCGGCGCGCTGGTAGAGGGGGATGCGCGTCTGGCGCTCGTTGGGCTCGCTGATGGCCCACTGGTTGTTCTGGCAGAAGAAGACCACCGGGGCGTTCTGCACTGCGGCGAAGACGAACGCCTCGTTGACGTCGCCCTGGGACGTCGCGCCGTCGCCGAAGTAGGCGATGACGGCCGCGTCGCGACCCGGCTCGCCGCTGCCGACCGCGTGGTCGCGCTGGATGCCCATCGCGTACCCCGTCGCGTGCAGCGTCTGCGCACCGATGACGATCGTGTAGAGGTGGAAGTTCTTCTCGTCCGGGTCCCAGCCGCCGTGGTTCACGCCGCGGAACAGGCCGAGCAGGTTGAGCGGGTCGACCCCGCGGCACCAGGCGACGCCGTGCTCGCGGTAGGTGGGGAACGCGTAGTCCTGCGGCGCGAGCGCGCGGCCCGAGCCGACCTGCGCGGCCTCCTGGCCCAGCAGGCTGGCCCAGATGCCCAGCTCGCCCTGGCGCTGCAGCGCGGTGGCCTCGGCGTCGACGCGGCGCACGAGCACCAGGTCGCGGTAGAGGGCCTTGAGGTCGTCCGCGCCGAGGTCGGCCACGTAGGACGAGTACTCGGGGTGGTCGACGCGCTCGCCCTCGGGGGTGAGCAGCTGGACGAGATCGGGGCCGCCGTCGATGGTGCTGACGCCGACCTCGCTCCCGACGACGCTGTCGGTCACGTGGTTCTCCTTCGTCGACCCGGCGCGAGGGTGACCCGCGGCGGGAGCTGACCGGTGGGCCCGCCGTCACGGCGGGCGGGGTGAGCCAGCCGGACGTCGGGTGCACCCGCGAGCGCTGTGGCGCGCGTCACGACTGCTCAGGGGACAAGGTACCCGCCGCGCGGGGCCCCCTGCGAACCAGCCGGTCGCCCGCCACCCGCCCGCAGCAGCACGCAGCAGCGGGGCACCCGGACGTGCCGGGTGCCCCGCTGCGAGCAGGCGTGGTGCGCGGGTCAGGCGCGGTGCCGACCGCCCTCGTGACGGCTGCGGGCGTGGCGGCCGCCACGGTCGGGGCGCGTGGGCTGCGAACCGTCGGTGCCGTCGTCCGGGCCGCCGCGACGCGGGCCGCGCCGGCCGTTCTGCTGGCCGGAGGCGTTGGTCGGGGCACCCAGCGGCGCGCAGGGCGCGCCGTCCGTGCTGTCGTCGCCCTTGTCGCCCTTGCGGTGCTTGCCGTGGTGGCCGTCGTGACCGTTCTGGTCCGGCACGGTGGCGCCCGCGTCGGAGCCGGTCGTGGCGGAGGTCGACGGCGAACCCGTCGGCGCCGCGGTGGCGGAGGTCGAGGAGGTCTCGCTCGGCGTGCTCGGCGCCGTCGTCGTGCTGGAGGAGGACGTCGGGTCGCTCGACGGCGTGGACGGCTCGTCGGTCGGGGTGTCGGGCGTGGTCGGCGGGTCGCTCGGCGTCGTCGGCTCGGTGGTGGGGCTCGGGCTGTCGGTCGGCGTCGTCGGGGTGTCGGTCGGGGTGTCGGTCGGCGTGCTGGGGGTGTCGGTCGGGGTCGGCGGGATGCTCGGCGGCGTCGTCGGGCTCGGCGGCGTCGGCGGCACCTCCTGCGTCACGGTGTCGACGACGGTGGTGGCGACCTCGGCGACGGCCTCGGCGGCCTGCTCGACGACGGTGGGCACCGCGGCCTGGGACGCCTGGTCGACCAGGGCCGACACGACCTCGGGCGAGCCGCCCACCTGGGGCACGTCGCTGACGGCGTTGTAGACGGGCAGCGCGACGTTGGCGGCGATCGCCTGCGGCAGCGCCTGCTCGAAGTCGGCCTTGGCCTGCTCGAGGATCTGCTCCCGCGGCAGGTCGGGCGTCTGCTGCGCCTGCTCGAACGCCTGGGTGTAGGCGTCGTTCGCGGCAGCGGTCATGGCCGCCGTGACCGGCTCGGTGAGCGTGAACGTCATGGTGGTGTCGGCCTTGCGGACCTGCTGCCGGCCGAACTTGTCGTTGCCGACGGCCTCGACGAGCTTCTCGACGACCTCGCCCTTGATGACGTCCTTGGCCGCCTTCACCGTGTCGTCGGAGAAGCTGACCTGGAAGTCCTTGCCGGGGGTGGGCTTGTCGGTGGTGGGCTTGCCGGTGCCGTGACCGGTGCCGTGGCCGTTCCCGTGACCGTTGCCGTGACCCGAGGACGGGGCGGTGGGGCCGGTGGTCGGGACGGAGGTGCTGCCGCCGGTGGACCCGGCCGGCACGACGGTGCCGGCGCCGGGGCCGCCCTGGCCGGACGACGACCCGCCGGCCGACGAGCTCGAGCCGCCGTCGGGACGCGACGGGGTCTTGACGGCGACCGGAGGCTTGGGCGCCTGCAGGACCTGCACGCCACCCGGCTCGGCCAGGCCGACGACGGCGCCGCGCTCGGGCGCGGTGGCCGGGCGCGTGCCGAAACCGGCCATCGCGGCGCCGACCAGCGCGAGGGAGGACACGGCGGCGACCGCGGCGGCAGGGCCGCTCGCGCGCACGCGCAGCACTGAGCCGGCCCGCATCTGCGGCAGCCTCGTCACTGCAGTCATGACCATCGCCCCCGGTGGCGTCGTCGTGGTGTGCGATCACAGACCGTGACCGTCGTGCTCAACTATAACTCCATGCTATCGGTTGTGCGCAGCGAGTGATACCCCTCGGACTAGCCTACGGTCTGCGGCGAGCGCCGCATATGCCCCGTTCGGACTAGTCCGGAGATGACCCGACAGCACTACATCGGCAGCCCGCTCGGAAACCTTTAGCCCGATCGGGTCTTACTCCGAACGGGTCGCGCCCGCGGCCAGGAACTGCCCCGCGACCTGCACCAACCGGTCGTTGGCCTCGGTCTCGCCGATGCTCACCCGCACGCCGTCCGTGCCGTACGGGCGCACGACCAGACCGGCCTCGTCGCAGGCGGCGGCGAAGGCCGGGGTCTGCTCGCCGACGGGGAACCACACGAAGTTGGCCTGGGTGGCCGGAAGCCGCCAGCCCTGCTCGGCGAGCGCGGCCACGACCCGGGTGCGCTCGGCCACCAGGGCCTCGACCCGCTCGGCCAGCTCGTCGGCCGCGGCCAGCGAGGCCACGGCGGCCTCCTGGGCGATGCCCGAGACGCCGAACGGCACGGCCGTCTTGCGCAGGGCGGCAGCCACCGGGGGGTGCGCCACCGCGAACCCGACCCGCAGGCCGGCCAGCCCGTAGGCCTTGGAGAAGGTGCGGAGCACGGCGACGTTCGGCCGCGCGCGGTGCACCGCGAGCGCGTCGGGGGCGTCCGGGTCGTGCACGAACTCGACGTACGCCTCGTCGATCACCACCAGGACGTCGCGCGGCACGCGGTCGAGGAAGGCCTCGAGCTCGTCGGCGTGGACGACGGGACCGGTCGGGTTGTTGGGCGTGCAGACCAGCACGAGGCGGGTGCGGTCGGTGATGGCGTCGGCCATGGCGTCCAGGTCGTGCCGCGCGTCGGCGGTGAGCGGCACCATGACCGGCACGGCACCGGCGGCCTGCGCGACGATCGGGTACGCCTCGAACGAGCGCCAGGCGAACAGCACCTCGTCGCCCTCGCCGCAGGTGGCCGCCACGACCTGCCCGAGCACGCCGACGCTGCCGGTGCCGGTGGCCACGCACTCGGCGGGCACGCCGAGGTGGTCGGCGATCGCCTGCACGAGCCCGGTGGCGAACATGTCGGGGTAGCGGTTCATCGCGGCCGCGGCCTGCTCGACCACGGCCTGCACGGCGGGCAGCGGCGGGTAGGGGTTCTCGTTCGACGACAGCTTGTACGTCGTGCGGCCCGGCTGGGCGGCCGCCGGCTTGCCGGGCACGTACGCCGGGATCGCGTCGAGGGTCGGGCGCAGGTGCACGGAGACGTCGGGCTCGCTCATGGCCGCCACCCTAGAGGGACGTGCGGACGGCGGCCGGACGTCGTCCACAGGCCTCGACGGCGTGCGGCGATCTGTCACGATTCGTGACTTTCTTCCCTCAGCCCCTTCTCAACTGCTGGTGGCCCGGCTTACGTTGTCGCTCGCTGCGCGTGGGCGATCTGACCCTGATCATCCCCTTCGCGGTTCTTCGTACCCATCTGTCTGCACCACGAATGGAGACCATCCGTGCGAAAGGTCACCGCGGGGGTCGTGAGCCTCGCGCTCGCGGCCGGCGCCGGAGCCGCCTTCGGGCTCGCCCCGGCCTCAGCCGCGCCCCACGTCAACGCCCCGTCCACGTCCCAGGCCAAGGCGACCGCCCAGGCCTCCGACGAGCTCGGCAACGCGCTCGAGACCAAGCGTCGCGACCTGCGCGAGGCCGCGCTGTCCGACGTCATCGCGGGCAAGGCGACGCCCGTCACCAAGAACGGCAGCACCGTGGTCAAGGTCGGCCGCACCGCCGACGCCCGATCGCGCAGCACCTCCGGCCGCACGTCGGCCGCCGCGCAGCGCACCGACCAGTACGTCGAGCTGCAGCGCGAGAAGACCGACCGGATCTTCGTCGTCCTCGCCGAGTTCGGCAACGAGCGGCACCCGAGCTACCCGGACAAGGACCAAGACCCCGCCACCCCCGGCCCGGCCACCTTCGAGGGCCCGCTGCACAACAAGATCCCCCAGCCCGACCGGAGCAAGGACAACAGCACGGTCTGGCAGGCGGACTACAACCAGGCGCACTTCCAGGACCTGTACTTCGGCAAGGGCGAGAACTCGCTCGCCTCGTACTACAAGAAGCAGTCGAGCGGCCGGTACACCGTCAGCGGCCAGGTCACCGACTGGGTGAAGGTCCGCTACAACGAGGCGCGCTACGGCCGCAGCAACGGCTACCCCTGCGCCGGCAACGTCTGCTCCAACACCTGGAACCTCGTCGCCGACGCCGTGAACCAGTGGGTCGCCGACCAGAAGGCCAAGGGCCGCACCACCGCCCAGATCACGGCCGACCTCAAGTCGTTCGACCAGTGGGACCGCTACGACTTCGACCACGACGGCAACTTCAACGAGCCCGACGGGTACATCGACCACTTCCAGATCGTGCACGCCGGCGGCGACCAGGCCGACGGCGACCCGCAGCAGGGCGAGGACGCCGTCTGGAGCCACCGCTGGTACGTCAACCAGGCCGGCACCGGCAGCTCGGGCCCGGCGACCAACAAGCTCGGCGGCACCCAGGTCGGCGACACCGGCCTGTGGGTCGGCGACTACACGATCCAGCCCGAGAACGGCGGCCTGAGCGTCTTCACGCACGAGTACGGCCACGACCTCGGCCTGCCGGACGAGTACGACACCGCCGGCGGCAGCAACGGCGTCGAGCACTGGACCCTGATGGCCCAGAGCCGGCTCAACGCCCCCGGCGAGGCGCTCGGCGAGAAGCCCGGCGACCTCGGCGCGTGGGACAAGCTGCAGCTCGGCTGGCTCGACTACGAGATCGCCCCGGCGGGCACGAAGCGCACGCTGGAGCTCGGGCCGCACGAGTACAACTCGGCCAAGGCCCAGGCGCTCGTCGTCCCGCTGCCGCCCAAGAAGGTCACGACGCAGCTCGGCGCCCCGGCGTCCGGCTCGTTCCAGTGGTTCAGCGGCCAGGGCGACGACCTCAGCACCACGCTGACCCGGTCGGTCACGCTGGCGGCCGGTACCTCCACGTTGGCCTTCAAGGCCCGCTGGAACATCGAGGACTGCGGTCCGGACGCCTGCGACTACGCCTACGTCGAGGTGAACGACGGCAGCGGCTGGGTCGCGATCCCGGGCTCCATCGGGACGGCGGCCGAGGGCAACGGCATCGACGGCGCCCACCCGGCGTGGACCCCGGCGACGTTCGACCTGTCGTCCTACGCCGGCAAGTCGGTGCAGCTGCGGTTCCGCTACACCACGGACGGCGCGGCGCAGGGCACCGACCCCGACCTGGGCTGGAGCGGTCTGTTCGCCGACGACATCTCGGTGACCTCGGGCGGCGCCACGGTGTTCACGGACGACGTCGAGACCGCCCAGCCGGGCTGGACCGCCGCGGGCTTCACCCGCGTCGGCTCGAGCGTCACGAACTCGTACGCCAACGCCTACATCGCGTCGAACCGCTCGTACGTCTCGTACGACCGGTGGCTGCAGAGCGGCCCGTACAACTTCGGGTTCGCGTCGAAGCCGGACTTCGTCGAGCACTTCCCGTACCAGCAGGGCCTGCTGGTCAGCTACTGGGACACCTCGCAGTCCGACAACAACACCAGCCAGCACCCCGGTGAGGGCCTGATCCTGCCGATCGACAGCCACCCGGCGCCGATCTACCGGATCGACGGCCAGCCCTGGCGCACCCGCGTCCAGGTCTACGACGCGCCGTTCTCGCTGCAGAAGGCCGACTCGTTCACCCTGCACGTCGCCGACCAGCCGAGCTACGTGCGCGGCCAGAACGCGGTCCCGACGTTCAACGACACCAAGTCGTACTGGAGCTCGGTCGTGCCGGGCTCGAGCGCGAAGGTGGCGAACGCCGGCGTGAAGCTGCAGGTGCTCGAGCAGGACGGCACCACCATGAAGGTCCGCCTCTCGCCCGTGGGCTGAGGCACCTCGCCGGCCACCAGCCGGCAGCGACGACGGGCCGGGAGGGCGACCTCCCGGCCCGTCGTCGTCCGGTCGCCCGGGGCGCGGTGGCAGGATGATCCACATGCGCTTCCTGCTCAACGTCGTGGTCGGGGCCGTCGCGGTCTGGGTGGCCGACCTGCTCCTGGACGGCGTCTCGGTGACCGGCACCAAGGACTCCACCCTGAACGAGGTGCTGACCTACCTCGTGATCGGCCTGATCCTCGCGGTCGTCAACGCCGTGGTGAAGCCGGTGGTGAAGTTCTTCGCGTTCCCGTTCTACGTGCTGACGCTCGGGCTGCTGTCGGTCGTCGTGAACGCCGCCATGCTCGAGCTCACCGCGTGGATCTCGAGCCACTTCTCGCTGCAGCTGGAGATCGACCAGTTCTGGTGGACCGCCATCGGCGCCGCACTGGTCGTGACGGTCGTGACGATGGTGCTCAACGCGGTGCTGCCCGACAAGGACTGACCGCCGGGGCCGTACGGGCGACCGCGCCGCCTCAGCTGTGCCGGCGCGAGGTGACGACCCGGAAGCGGTTGGCCACGAACGCACCGTCGGTGTAGGCCGCGTTGGCAGCCGGGTTCGCCCCCGTGCCGTGGAAGTCGCTGAAGGCCGCGGTCTGGTTGACGAACACCTGGCCGCCGAGGTTCTCGCTCAGCGCGACCCCGGCGTCGGCCGCGGCCTCGCGGGCGTCCTCGAGCACCTGCTCGGACGTCGAGTAGACCGCCGCCGTCATGGCGCCGTGCTCGCGCACGGTGTCGCGGAACGTCGCGAGCGACTGCTCGGTGGAGTCCGTGGCCACCAGGAAGGCGACCGGCCCGAAGCACTCCTGCGTGTACGTCGAGGTCGCGCCGACGTCGAGCGCCACCAGGCCCGGCGTCCGGACGACGGCGTCGGGGTAGCGCGGGTGGGTGACCTGGCGGGAGTCGACGACGACCGAGCCGCCGGCGGACGACGCGAGGTCGGCCAGCCCGGCTGCGCGCTCGCGGACGCCGTCGTTCACGGTGGCGCCGAGCAGCTCGACGGCCTTGGCGTCGTCGCCGGTGAGGCGCCCCACGGCGTCGGCCAGCCGCGCGCCGAAGTCCTCGAACGACAGGTGGCCCTCGTCGGTGTCGACGCCGGTGCGCGGCACGTAGACGTTCTGCGGCGTCGTGCACATCTGGCCGCTGTAGAGCGTGAACGAGAAGGCCAGGTTGCCGAGCGCGCCGCGCAGGTCGCCGATCGAGTCGACGACGACGGT